>PFEE01000045.1 GCA_002793745.1 Candidatus Roizmanbacteria bacterium CG10_big_fil_rev_8_21_14_0_10_45_7
TGCCAAATACACACGAACGTACTGAGCGATAAGCATATCGTTCCAGGCAAGTCCAAACATATCACGGGGCAGGCTCACTACCTCTTTTGCTTTTCCTCCGAATACGGGTAAGACTAGTTCTTTTGCCATATAATTACGAATTAATTTTGTATACCGCTACTATAGCGTGGGGCCCGCCGGGAACTAATCCCCGAATGGTTAACAACTCGTCGGCAACCGTCTCAATACGCAGTCCCTTAATAGTTATACGGTCGCTTCCCATGCGTCCCGCCATTTTCTTACCTTTGTATACACGGCCGGGAATCGTACGCTGGCCAATGGAACCAGGAGAACGCTCGCGATCCGATTGACCATGAGAGGCAGGCCCTCCGGCAAATCCATGTCGCTTCATAACGCCCTGGAATCCTTTTCCCTTTGATGTTCCCGTAACCCGAATCGTATCACCGATAGCAAATAATTCGGTTGCCTTAAGGTGCATGCCCATATGATACGTTTTGTCTCCTACGGTGAGTGTGGGTTTATCGGGGTTTTCGATGTTGAGTGTGGGGTTTAATGAGGGGTCAATGCGAAATTCGGTAGTGTGTCGAAGCGGGGTTTGAACGCTGGCCGCTTTTAATAGGCCACGCATGGGTTTGCTGACACGCTCCATTGAGCGGGCGGCACCATAGGCAACCTTTAGAGCCCAATAGCCGTCAACTAATTGTGTACGAAATCCAATGATATAGGTGGGTTCAACATGGAGATAGGTTACAACAATACGCTCGTCGTTGACGAATGCTTGCTGTTGTTTACCTTTTTGTGTCAATAGTGCTCTATGCATGTTAGTCAAAAAAAAAGACCCAGACTGGGTCTTGTTAGTCCCCCATCTGTTAACGTTTTACTCTACCAAAATCAAATCATGCTCTTTATGTGTCGTTAGCATGCGCCGACATTATATTACATTCTGATAGTAACGTCAATGCCAGAGGGAATATCAAGATGCGTCAACGCATCGATAGTTTGAATCGTAGGATTAACAATCTCAATGACTCGTTTATGCACTCTCATTTCAAAGTATTCACGACTATCCTTGTCGGTGAATGGTGAACGATTGACCACGGTCAGTGAACGTCTCGTTGGGAGCGGTACCGGGCCCACAACCCGACCCCCGGTTTTAATGGCAGCGCCTACGATTTTCTCGCACGCGTCCTCCAACAGCCGGTGATCATAGGCTTTCAATCGTACTCTAATTTTTCCCGTTGGCATAACCTGTTAAATTACTCAGTCACCTTAATGATAACACCTGCACCGACGGTCTTACCTCCTTCACGAATGGCAAAACGGATGCCTTCTTCGATAGCAACAGGGTAAATTAACTCTGCGTCTATCTTTACATTGTCGCCAGGTGAAACCATTTCGACTCCACCAGGAAGCTTCACCTCTCCGGTAACGTCAGAAGTTCCAATAAAGAACTGGGGACGGTAGCCGTTGAAGAATGGGGTATGACGACCTCCTTCTTCTTTTTTAAGGATATAGAGCTCTGCCTGGAATTTCTTGTGAGGCTTAATGGAACCAGGCTTGGCAACTACCTGTCCGCGCATAATGTCTTCTTTTTCTATGCCGCGAAGCAGTAATCCAACGTTATCTCCTGCCTGTGCCTCTTCCATACTCTTGCGGAACATTTCCACACCGGTAACGATGGTTTTTTTGGTATCGTGGATACCAACAATTTCAACCTCTTCGTTTATCTTAATCTTTCCTCGTGATACACGGCCGGTTGCAACCGTTCCGCGACCTTTGATTGAGAAAATGTCCTCAATAGGCATAAAGAATGGCTTGTCAACGTCGCGCGTTGGTTCAGGAATATATTCGTCAACTTGTTTCATCAGCTCAAGCACCTGCTTTTCGCCTTCAGGATCACCATTTAATGCCTTGAGGGCAGAGCCGCGAATCACCGGAACCTTGTCTCCGGGGAATTTGTATCTGGTTAGAAGATCACGAACCTCCATCTCAACCAGATCAAGCAACTCAGGATCAGACACCATGTCGCATTTGTTTAAGAATACGACAATTGATGGAACGTTTACCTGGCTTGCAAGCAAAATATGCTCACGAGTTTGAGGCATAGGACCATCAGGAGCAGAAACGACCAGGATAGCTCCATCCATCTGAGCCGCACCGGTAATCATGTTCTTAATGTAGTCTGCGTGTCCGGGACAATCGATATGAGCATAGTGACGCTTGTCGGTCTCATATTCACAGTGATGTACGTTGATGGTAACACCACGTGCCTTTTCTTCTGGAGCAGAATCAATTTGCTCATAGGTCATGGCCTCAGCCTGACCTTTCTTTGATAATACGGTCAGAATTGCCGCAGTGAGAGTACTTTTACCATGATCAACGTGACCAATGGTACCGATGTTCAAGTGAGGCTTGTTTCGCTGATATACGCCTTTTGCCATGTTATTTACGTTGTATAAAATTTATAACGTTGTGTACTAACATAATAATCAACCACGATCGCGTGTGAAAACCAATTATACCGGTGAATAAATTACTTTGCAAGGGCAAGTTGTTCATCTAGACACTCGTGATACACTATAGGATCTATGATGAGCAAAGAAAGAATTATGGAGGACGAGGGTCAGTACCCTCTATTTAGAGTATCCCCAGGGAATAGAGCAAAAAGACAGACAGACCATTGTTGCACGACGGCAACTATTTTCAACAAAACACCAAGCGCCGGCTGGCAACTATACTCTTGAGTTCAGTCCGAGTTCACAGGGAAGAATTATTCTTACTGCAGGACTTACCTGCAACAAGGGCAGCGTAAAAACCTACTATCATGAGGATAAAATTGGAATGTACCTTCAGGGACATATTGCTCTACCTGGAAAAAAGCCAGTCAATTTTACCGTATATAACAATAACTTGCTTATGAGGCTTAATGGAAGGTGGTATACATTTCCTCCTTATGATGACTTTATAAAGGCAGCTGAAACAGAATACGGTTATAAAGCACTCATAAAATATAATAAAGGCGAAACATATCTTATGCAAACCGACTATGCGCAACGCCCATTAGTGTCGGTTCAACGCGAATCGTGTGCAGTTATGGGAAATAGTTTACTCAAAAGGTTACAGGAGAAATTCCCTGTCTATGGAATAGTAGCGGATATTTCTTCTGTATAGTCCCCGCTCACCCATCCCCGCTTCCCTGTTTCATACTCTATTTCATACCATCCATTCTCAGTCGCAAAAAACGGGACCTCACGGCCTACGTCTATTTTTGCCGATTCGCTGGCATCAAGTGATGGTGCACTGCGTACCCGTAGCCAACCGGTATCGGTTTGCTGAATAACAATGGTCCCACCCGCCACCTTTTTCTTCGTTTCGTCTGCAGCTTTTTTATTCGCCTCTTTTTTTTTGGCTACATACTGCCGGTCAATGGCCAGTGACACGTCAATGAGTATTTTGTATCCGTCGGTTACGTTAACCGGTACCGTTCGCGGCAATAATCCCTCCCCCTGTATGGTCAATTCATGACTTCCACTGGGAATATTATCAATAAACAACGATGATAAGCCGCGCTCCTCACCATCGAGTGAAATAAACAAGCCCGACGGTTGCGTATTAATCAATATCTGCCCCCGCGAGCTTCCGCTTTTTTCCGGACGCAGCATCTCGCCTGCCATATCCTGACTGTCTGCTGCTAATACCCGATTAATAAATGATGTTGAATCACGGTACACGCGAATTTTGTCATTCCAGGTCATATAGGTTTTCTCCTTACTTGCCTCAGGTACCAACTTCACCTCGTAGACATCCTCTGCCAATGATACCTGCAGGGGAGTTTCACCCACCAGGCGGTTGTTGATAAACACACTTACCCCTTCGGGCCGTGATTCTACCCGCAAGTCTCCTTTGTTTTGAAACATCCGTGAAAACAGGTTATCGGGATAGATCAGCTGATACGAAAAAAAACCGACGCAGAACACCACGAGCGCGCTGAGCATAATCAATAGCTTCTCTTTCATGGTATGGTATTAATCCCGCTCCTGTAATTGTTTACGCATTTGATAGCTCCACAGTACAATACCTATTAACAACGCTCCGATAATGAGAAATCCTACGAATTTTTGTTGGGAGCTTACCGTAAGGGCAAACGTGCCCAGTATTGCCGAAACAATCCAGTAAAATACCGCAATGCGGCGACGGCCCCACCCCATGTCCAGCAAGCTGTGATGCAAATGCCCCCGATCACCCCGAAATGGGGATTGCTTGGCTCGTACCCGACGGATAAACACCAAAAGTGCATCAGTGAGGGGCAGTGATAAAACCAACAAGAGGGTTCCTAATTTTCCAAACGATAGAATCGATAATACCGCCAATAGGTATCCGGCAAGAGACCCTGCGGCGTACCCGGCTAAAATCCGTTGCGGATAAAAATTCCAGGGCAAAAAACCGATATACGCAGCCGCAACAATAAACGATACCATCATGACCTCAGTGGTGCTAATGTCATGGCGGGTAAAACGCATGGCCAGCACACCCAATACCGTTGCTGCTATCGCAACAAAACCAGGTAGTTGTCCATCAATACCCTTGCTCCAATTAACCATATTCATGCACCATACGATCCATATGATGGCCGCAATATCGGCAAGCCATAACAGCGTAAATGACATACCCCATACGGATCCGGAAATGCTCATCGAGTCAAGAGGAATGACCGATCCAAACGGATTGGTCAGAAACGGTATACCAATTCCCCCCAGCACCGCAACAGCAGCTGCCACAATATTAGTTACAAACCGCAAGTACGGAGAAAGATCATAGGCGTCATCCAGTATCCCCACAATAACCGTGATCGTAGCGCCCACCAGCATCCATGCAATAATCTTGCTTGAGAAGGCCAATACAAGGGTAGGCACTGCAAATCCTATAAAAATGGGGAGCCCTCCCCAACGAGGTAAAGTCCCCTCATGTGTATGACCCGGATGGGCATTTTTTTTGGGATCGGTTACGACACCCGCCCTTAACGCAGCTTTAATAACCAATGGGGTAGTAGCCCATGCTAGTATACAGGCTATGGGGATCAGCAGCATCATAACGTGATGTACAAAATTTGAATAAAGCTCAAGTACGCCAGAATAGTGAGAAACATAATAAATCCTTCTGCTAGCCGTTGCATATACGTGTTTTGAAGCGTGAGGCGGTACAGTAACGAATAATACAGCACGTGTAAACCCAATACGCAGGCAGGAATCAGAAGCAGCATATATTTACTTGCTAACCGGTCTTCGCGGATAGCCGTGGAATAGTACAATGGCACCTGTTCGGGCAAAAAAAAGTAGGCTGCACCAAACGTAACCAAAAAAATGATGAGCCACGTAACCGTTTGTTTTTTCATTATGTCTTTTTAGTCACTTTATAGTGGATAGGTTTATTCAACAGCATACGGGTATGAGATTCAAGTGCAGGTATTGACGACAGCACCGCAGAAATAATGGGTGACAACACGGGAAACAGTATCCATTGCATCATCAGCTGCGCAACCCGTTTATGCTCCCTCTTTTTCAAGAAATGCCGCCTTGCCTGATAGTCAAGGTATGCAATAACAATAACGAAAGACGTAGTCAGAGTTAATATGCCACCCGCAACCCGAGGCAGTAGGAATCCTAACGTGGTGGTTTTAAAATAGGGATTCACCAGTGTAGGAATAAGGGCGCCAATGGTAAGTATAAAAAATGATGAGGGCCACAATATATGCGTTTCAACCAGTGACAGTATCCTAAATATTTTGTCCCACCATGAAATATGTGACGTTTTTGCAAACTCACTCATAGCAAAAGGTATGTCGGTAACACCCCACGCCCAGCGCTTCTCCTGATCGTAGCGGTTCTTAAGAATATCGAGCATGCCGTCTCCAATAATACCGTCGCCTGCGGTTATCAGATATATTGGTTTGGTTTTTACCACGGTTCCAAACTTAACAAATGCCTGCAAAAAAATGTGCCAGTCCTCGGGAATAATATCAGCATCCCAAAATCCAACTTCCTCAAGCAGCCACAGGCTCATACTGTACGTAGAAATTTGAATGAGGTTTTGTTCTTCCGACAAAAAGCCAAGGCGCAAAATGGAGGAAATCGTTGTTTGAATGCGTATAAAAAAATTAAGGTTCCAGTAATTTGAATACAGCAACAGTGGTGACCAATAGAAATGGTAGATACGTGATGGATCGGTATGATACGCATGGGTAAGGTAGGCCAGGTATTGCCGATCAAATAGGCTG
>PFEE01000003.1 GCA_002793745.1 Candidatus Roizmanbacteria bacterium CG10_big_fil_rev_8_21_14_0_10_45_7
TTATGAGCGGATACATGCCCGCCCCTGCTAACAATTTTGGGTATGTTTTAATCTGCGCCTGCACGACGGTTGCGTCAGAGGTAAGCGGAGCCAGTATCGCATAATTTTGGCTCGTAAAAAAATACGGGCTCACAATGGGCAACAAATCATCTTTCTTAAAAAAATCAATACGAACCGCCTGCGGTTGGGTTTGGTCATCAATGGGCGTATAGTTCCCATAAGACAAATCATAAGATACATATACGACATTTATGGTTGCTCCTGACAGTACGTCATTGCCGCCCGGTGATTGCAGAAATATATTTTGAGCTATGCTTTTCCATGAATCCTCCAATGACACGACATCAGCCGACGGGGTTGCTTCAACCAATTCCTGGAGCATGGGAGATGATTTTACGGTAAAGGTGTAATTAAAATTACGGATATCAACCTCCAAGGTTTTTGTTTCATCCCCATAAATTACTTCCCCTTCATTCAGTCTTTGGGGACGGACCGCATCAATATCAAACCCAAACTCCTGTGCAATGGCATCAGCTTGTTTGGTATATGAAAGAGTGACGTTCTTGACGGGTACAAAAAAAACTTGTGCTGCTGATGTGGTGACTGGATAATCGTTATCAATAGTATTTAAAAGGTACGTATATTGCGCGCCATCAAGATCGAGTGCCTGCTCAATACTAACCGGTGGCACATTAGCAAAAGCGATATTGAGGTTTTGCGGTTCCGCTTCTGTTGTTTTGTTGCCAACTTGCATAAAGATAAAAGCAATTATCCCGTACACCAATACAATTGCCACGAAAAAAACGCCTCCAACCTTAATGGCGATGCGTGCTTTATATGCTAAATCCGAAAGAGTCATATGAGAAGAGTATAGCAAGATTGGAATGATCTGGTGTATACTAGGCTTACTATATGGTTCGTACTCGTATTGCTCCATCGCCCACGGGAGAAGATCTGCATATTGGTAACTTATATACGGCTCTGCTTAACTGGACCTGGGCTCGTAAGAATAACGGCGCATTTATTATTCGTATTGAAGATACTGACCGGACACGCTTGGTACCGGGATCTGAGGAACAAATTTTGAAAACGCTTGCTGCGTTTGGATTATCGCCTGATGAGCCATTTTGCCGCCAATCAGAACGGCTCAGTATTTACCACGAATATGTTGAGCAGCTCGTCGATAAGGGCCATGCCTACTATTGCTTTTGCACACCAGAACGGCTTGATACCGTGCGCAAAGAACAAATAGCTCAGAAAAAACAGCCAAAATACGACCGTCACTGCCTTTCACTCTCGCCAAATGAAGTGAATGAAAAAATTGAACGAGGCGAGCCGCATGTTATCCGTATGAAAATTCCTGAGGGAAAAACAACGTTCCATGATGTGATTCATGGTGATATCACCATTGATAACGCAACCATCGATGACACGATTCTGCTTAAATCAGACCAGTTTCCCACGTATCACTTGGCTGTAGTTATTGATGATCACCTAATGAATATCACGCATGTTATTCGTGCAGAGGAATGGATTCCTTCAACGCCAAAACACGTGTTGCTCTACCATATGTTCGGGTGGCAACTACCGGTATTTGTCCATACTCCCATTTTGCGCAATCCCGATAAAAGCAAATTATCAAAGCGCAAAAATCCCGTATGGTCATCGTGGTATTTAGCCCAAGGTTACCTACCTGATGCCATACTGAACTATTTCGGCCTGATGGGTTGGTCTCATCCTGAAGGAAAAGAAATTTTCAACCGAGACGAATTTATTCGCCTGTTTGACATCAAGGATATACAATCAGTTGGACCAGTGTTTGATATTGCTAAGCTCACGTGGATGAACGGCGAGTATATCCGTATGATGGATCTCAGTCAACTTACCAAAAAAATCCATAATTTCTTTGGAGATCGGTATTCGATTGAATTGACTAAACAAATAGTCCCCTTAGTTCAGGAGCGCATTAAAACCTTACAAGAATTTGATACATATTCATCATTTTTTCTGGCTGCTCCGGCAGCCTACGAACAGGACCTGTCAGCGCAGCGTGACCTGTTGATATCAATAGCAGGGCGTCTTGACAGCCTTACTGATTGGACGGCACAAAACATTGGTTACGTTCTTGAGGAATTGGCTCGTGAAAAATCCGTGTCAAATAGCAAATTATTCATGGCCCTGCGCATAGCTATTACCGGCAAAAAAATTACCCCACCGATTAACGAATCAATGGTGACATTGGGTAAAACCGAATCCATAGCACGAATTAAGAAAGCTGCCGAATAGTTTACTCGTTAAGCCTCTCCTGCCAGTTGGGATCTACCTCAACAATAATATCGAGGTATACTTTTTTATTTGAGGCTGTCTCTATCTCCTTGCGCGCAGCACGGCCGATTTCGGTAATCATCAGCCCTTCCCTGCCGATCAGCATTTTTTTGTAGCGTACATCGGTGGTAAATATAATGGCGTGAATATAGAGCACGCCATTATCACGTTCAGTAATCTCGTCAACCTTCACACCAGTCTTGTACGGCAACTCCTGCCGAGTAAAGAGATAAATTTTTTCACGAATGATTTCCTGCAGATAAATACGGCTGGTCAGATTAAGCGAAGGGGTGGGCATACCGGTGGTATTCATAATGGGATAATTACGGGTGGCGTAGGAAAACAACCGCTCCATAAGCGGTTTAAAATGTTTCCTCTTAAGCGCCGAAACCGTATGCACCGCATCAACCTCGTCATACATAAATACATATTCCGGGGTACAATCCTCGCCCGTAACATCGTCTTTATTAATCACTAAAATAACCGGCTTTTTAATCTTGCGAATCTCGCCCAATACCCGCCCTTCCTCAAAGCTTCGATGGCGTGTTTTATCGATGACATACATCACCATATCATAATCGCCTTTGAGTGCTTCAGTGGTTCGCCGATTGACTATTTTTGCCAAACGATCGTTTGCCTTCTTAAACAATCCGGGTGTATCAATGAAGATAAGCTGTCCCCGTTCATCTTCGTATACCGCCTCTATAGGAAAACGGGTCGTTTGCGGTTTGGGCGACGTAATACTGACCTTATTACCCAAAATATTATTAAGCAGGGTAGATTTACCCACGTTAGGACGCCCTACCATCAATACAATACCTGCCTTTTTCACGATTTTTTCTGCACTCGTACCACCAATCGCTTACGACCTGTTATGCGACGACGCTTTAACACATTTCTTCCATCTTTTGTCGCCATACGTGAACGGAACCCATGCTTGCGGGCTCGTTTTACCTTTGACGTTTTATGTCCTGTGTATGTCATTTATGTTTGGTTTGAACTAATAATTGATGTATCAACTCCATAGTAGCTCTCATAGACCGCATCAGTTACAAACGGCATAAACGGATGCAGCAATCTTGCCGCAGCCATATAGGTCTTTTCAAGGGCAAGCCGCGCCTCCTCATCTCCAGCGAGCACCGCCTTCTTCAATTGCTCTATATATACATCAGCAAACCGATGCCAAAGAAAATCATACACCCCATTGAATGCCGGTGAAAGTTTAAACGCCTCCATATTCTTCTCATATTTTTTTTCAAGCGCTTCATACTCCGTATTCATCTTTTTTATTATTTTTTCGCTTTGCTTGTCCCGCGGAGTCCCGCTGAGCGGGACGGAGTGGGACTTTTGTAGCAGAATAAACCGGCCGATATTCCATACTTTGTTGGCAAAATTGCGCATGGCTCGTACCTTTTCATCAGCCAATATTACTTTTCCGCCTTGCGAGAGACCAAATATGAGTGATGCACGAAACGCATCTGCCCCATACTGATCAACGAGTTGAATGGGGTTCAACACGTTCCCCTTACTCTTGCTCATCTTCTGCCCTTTTGAGTCAGCCACCATAGACCATAAATATACGTGTTTAAAGGGAACGGTGTGCTGCAAATAGAGTGAAAACATAATCATGCGCGACACCCAAAAGTTAAGAATATCAGCCAAGGTTCCCATCATGTCAGTGGGAAATCTGGTTTGGTATTCGTCTTCTCGCAGGGTAACGAGCGGCCACTGTCCCGATGAAAACCAGGTATCAAAGGTGTCGGTCTCCTGTAGATACTGCGTTCCTTCGGGTTTGTTGTGTGACACCACATACGTTGCATCATTGGGCGGTGACACTCTTTGCAGTCCTGTTTCTATCGTGTCAAATGAGTGCTTTTTCAACAATGTATGAATCTCGCCCTGAACAGAATTTCCTTTGCTGTCCAAAAAGACCACATGCATATGAGGATTATCATCTACTGAATACCACACCGGAATACGGATTCCCCAGGCATTTTGCCGGCTTATGGGCCAGTCGTGCATAGCGCGCAGCCATTGGAGAATATGCCGTTTATATTTTTTTGGGTGAAATTGCACTGCATCTTTTTGAATAGCAACGATGGCAGATTTTTTGAGACTCTCTACTTTAATGTACCAATTGGGAATAATCATAGGCTCAAGATCGCGCTTGCATTTGTAGCATACCGTTACCGCATGTTCATAGTTCGTATCGATCTTTTCAATCAAATCTTTGCGCTTCAATTCTTCTACTACTGCTGCTCGTGCTTTTTTAACGGTCATGCCGGCATATGCCCCTCCGTTTTGATCGATTCTGCCCTGCAACGTAATAGCCCTCACAATCGGAAGTCCTAATTTCTTGGCAACCGTAAAATCATTTTGGTCATGGGCAGGAGTCAGCTTAACCACACCGGTCCCAAAATCTGGATCGACATATGAATCCCCAATAATCTCCATGGGAGTATCGGTAAGGGGATTCAGTACTATCGTGCCAATCAAATGCTTATTTTTTTTATCTTTAGGATTAACGGCCACATGCGTGTCAACAAATATCGGCTCAGGCCGTACCGTTGCAACAACGATGTACCCTGTTTTATCCTGCAAAGGACTCGCCTTGCGAAGCGGGTAGCGAATATAATACAGAGGGTCAATACGCGTTTCATGCTGCACTTCCAACTCCGCCAGCGATGTTCCACAGTGGGTACAATAGTTAACCATATAATTATCGCGGTATACCAAACCTTCCTGTTCCATTTTCTTAAATGTCTCAAACACGCGCGTTAATACATGCGGGTCAAGGGTAAATACACTGCGATTCCAATCAGCCATAAACCCAAGGCGTCGAAACTGATCGTAGATAAGTCCTGAATTTTCACGCACAAAGGTAGCGATGTTGTTATACAGTGTTTTTCGGTCAAAATCCATACGCGACTTACCTTCTTTGGCGAGATGCTTTTCATAGACAAACTGGGTCTCAAGTCCGGCATGGTCCATGCCGGGTATCCAGAGCGCCGAGAAACCTTTAATCCGTTTGTAACGGATCATAATATCATCAACCGTATACATGCCGTGTCCCGCATGGAGCGACGCATTTGCGTTGGGCGGCGGCATGAGTATCGTATAAGGCTTACCCGTTAACGGAGCGCGGAATAATCCAGACTGCTCCCATTTGGTATATAGCTTTGTTTCCCACAAAAAGGGATCGAACCGTGTGTCCATAACGGGTATTATATAATATCCCCCTATGAAGCGCTTTATAATAAACTCCCATAATCAAGACGAGGCAATTGCGTCTGCTGTATCAACACTGTCTAAGGGCGGATTAGTAGTGTTTCCCTCAGACACGGTATATGGCCTTGCCGCTGACGCAACATCAGACACTGCCGTCACCGCCCTCTTGTCGTTTAAAGAACGCGCGCCCGGAAAACCGGTCTCGATTGCCGTACGCGACATGGCAATGCTTGAACACTATGTATCGATTTCAGCCAACAACCGAAATGTGCTCTCAACACTGCTTCCCGGACCATTTACCGCCGTACTCCCCTCAAAACATCGTACTGTACTCAGCCTTGAGGCAGAAGACGGCAGCTTGGGCGTGCGTATTCCATCTCACTTTTTTGTTGAAGCGCTCAGCAGCGCCTATCCCCACCCCTATACCGCAACCAGCGCGAACATAGCGGGAAAAGGGCCCC
>PFEE01000078.1 GCA_002793745.1 Candidatus Roizmanbacteria bacterium CG10_big_fil_rev_8_21_14_0_10_45_7
TATGAGTTAATTCATATACTTTAGCACTTGATTGCCTCCATGCTGGAGAGTTAAAAAAATATTGACCACCAAAGTTATCGACAAAATACTTGTGCAGCTCCTCATCATCGACAACCGGCGGGAGTTGGTATAAATCGCCAAACATTACCATTTGTACTCCCCCAAATGGCATATCATTACCACGGGCTTTTCTTAATAAATAGTCAATGGAATTCATCAAATCGACCCTTACCATGGATATCTCATCGATAACAACAGTGTCAAGGTGTTGAAGCAAATACGCTGTTTTGTTACTTAACCTCAATTTATCGTCCGTAAGAAAACCTGGTGCAATACGAAATAACGAGTGGATAGTCTGACCACCAACATTCAGCGCAGCAACACCTGTTGGGGCAACAACTACTAATTTCTTAGTGCTATTTTGCCTTAAATATTGTAATAATACGGACTTACCCGTACCGGCTTTCCCTGTAATAAAAATGTTCTCGTTTGAGTTTTCAACCCTATCAAATAGGCTTTTTTGTTCGCTACTCAATGTTATTTGAGTTATATCCGCTTGTTGCACATTCAAGCGTGGCTTCGGCTTTGTATAAACCCTTGATTGGGTAGGATTGTTTGAATTATAGGTCGTAGAGTTATTCCTTTTTTCTGAAAAATGACTATAGATGGTATAAATTAACCAAATTACGCCAAGTCCCACTATCGTTTCCATATTTGCTTACCAAGAGTATACCTCTCATATCAACGTGACATCGTATCAATAGTAATATGGGGTAATATACCACTTTGACTTGATGTTTCAGTTGATTTCGAGTCTATATCTACTCCTAGTATTTTGAGTTTGATTAACCACATGCGCCAATCATTCCTGCCACACCTCTCCATCTCGCTCAAAGCATGCTGTATGCCTTTAGATATGGCCCTTATGGATCGTGGGTGCCGTTTCCACGCGGTTATAGTGTCTTTATTGACTCCGATAGCCCTAGCAATATCAACCCAGTGCGCACGCGCTCCCTGCTCTATCGTTTCAATAAACGCTTCAAACTCTTCCTTTTTACGGATATTCTGAATATCTATTCCCATCGCTCATACAGTTCAACTTCTAAGCTGTGATTACTACCTGAGTACGTTGTCCCCCTATAGTAGGCCGATTCTTTAGGCGAGGATACCAGTAGAGAATATAGTCTTGAAGCTGGTTCCAACTTTTAAGGGTAGTGTCCACCAAAAATAGGTTTTGATTAATTGCATTATAGTCTACAAAGACTATACTTTTGCCTAGTGAGACGCTTCATCCTAAGATTTCTCTTTTTCCCCATTTTATTTTTTGTAATTTTTTCAACGGTTGAAGCTCGATCTGGTTGCTGTTCACATCATGGTGGTGTATGTGGATGTGGGTGCTGTGATGGAACATCACTCTCACAAACCTGTGCTCCTTATTATCCGGAATGTTCGGGTGGCAATAGCGCACCACAACAAATATATGTCTACCCCACCAACACGCCCTATATCCCTCCTCCAACAGCAACATCACTCCCTACATATACTTCTGCGCCAACCCATACCCCCATTCCTACCGCAACCCTAACGCTTCCTCCCACAAGGGCAGCAAAAAAACCAACGCAAAAAACAGTGAAAAAACAAAAGAAAAAGATGATCAGCCCCACAGCAACCCCTACACAAGCACCCCGCAAAAATCTCTTTCAGTGGTTATTTGGTATTTAAGCGTAACCCCAACACAGTTCGCGCCTCTTGATTGGGATACTCTCAAACTCCCACAAAAACTCCATATGGTACTTTTCGATGAGGCTGTGGTGGCAGGCCGGGATCGTGTAGGAATAAGCCTTCTGTATCGTATGAATAGATAACGACAAAATGCCCACCGTAGCCCTCTTTGCCATTAAGAGCGTAGTAATTTACATTACAGCAAGCCAGATATCCTTCATTCAGTAAGTGTTTAATATCAGTAATTGTCGGTAGATGCTGTTGATGAATTCCCAACTTACTATATTCACCATAAATCCTTTGCTCCTGCACTATATCGCTGTTTCGTACTTGGATATTTCCCATCTCAGCGCCATACTTTTTGATTAAATACTCCCCACCCGTACGCATAAATGCATCAATATCAAATGTGTCGATATCCACAATATCAAACCCCATGGCATGCAAGTTAAGTAGCGCCTGCGAGGCCCAAGTGTATAGTCCTTCTTTTTTTGCGCACAACACATCTAACTCTTCCATAGAGTAATCTTTATCTGGTAAAAAATATTTAAGAATCATTTTGAGGCCAGCCTGAAAACAATGGGTATCGTCGGGGGTATTGGGGAAAAAAAGCACGGGACGTGGGGGCATGGCACCAGTATACTAGAAATGCAGTATAATTTTTATCTATAGAAAAAATTCTGGCGCTTTATGGAGCAGACAAATCATATCTGCCCAAACTACTAAGGGAGGGTGTTGATAATGATATGTATGTAGCTATGCTTAAAAAAATAGGCAAAGCGGTGTTGCGAGTGAGTAAACGAGATATCTCCGACTCGATAGCATTTGAGGTGAATTTACTCGATTTTCTCTTTCACCAAAATATATCAGTCCCCCACATCATTCCCACTAAAGAAGGCGCGTTATGGATAAAACATGATGGACTTCCCGTAGTATGTTTCCATTTTATTCCCGGAGAGGCCCTACTTGTTGATGTGAATAACAAACCACAGTCTGTTTACGCCTTCACAGCGGGAAAATCACTAGGATTGCTTCATGCGGCGGGACGACAATTCAATTATCGACACGCCAAAAGACGCACAATATTCACCGAATATAATCGAGCCTTGCACCAGAGGGAAAAAATATTACTGCTTGAATCGGGAAAAGAGTTCTTAAAAACCATTGAGAGATACCTCAACTGGGCACAGGAATATAACGGAACGACTGGCATAATCCATAATGACTATATTCCTTCCAATGTAATGTTCAACGGAAAAGAATCCGCTACCATTATTGATTTTGATTGGGCATGTAGAGGACCGCTTATCAAGGATGTTGGTATTGCGCTCGCAACATGGTCGTTGCCCGATGGACTAGAACACCACTGGAAAGATGTTTTTAACGCATTTATTGAAGGATATAATGAGACTGCTCCTGAAAAAATTATGGCAAACGAAATACTTTATAAGTGGATTTGTTTCGCCTGTTTAACTGATGCATGCACTTTTTTTTCTGATCTGCCCGAAGATGACCCCTCTATCACAAGAATTATGCAATGCAGGCGCTACAGAAAATTTTTGTACTTTGCAAAAAAAACATAGTTTTCTCCTCACCTTTAGATCCTACTCATGCTCTCTATCGACAGTGTTGTGATCCATAATTACTTCAAACTGCCCCCAAATTGGGTATCCGCCCTCGCGCCAACACGGACTTGCTTCTAATTCAGGACCTACCCAAACAATTTTGTAGTGCCACACCTCATCATCCAATAGCTTGTCATTGTTGCTTTTATTCAACAAAAAATCTTTGTAGTGCAGGGTAATGCCCATCTGCAGTGCGCTGTTGTGCTCGTCACGCGCGCCTTCTGAGCGCTCCCATCCCGGCATCATAAAGATATCGGTAATAGAACCACAAGTGACAATGGTTTTCCAAAAGGCGAGCATACGCGTGCGGCGCTCAACGTAGGGCAGCTTTGATTCGGGAAGCGTGTCCATGCGTCCGTTATACAAAACGTCGTGCCCGGAAAAAATGGGAAACTGGTATTGGCCGCGCAAAGCACTCGTATAGTCTGCCAAACGCTGAATATTGCGCGCTTGCGCCAGTGCCCTATCAAATTCGTTTTTCATATCCTGTTATGGTACGGATTGCCATAATAACAGTTAACATCCATAGCGCGGTGCCCATAGGCGTACTTATGGCAGTTGCACCTGCATACACAAATACCAAATAGATGCTAGCACCAAAAAACCAGAAACTCCAGCCCCAGGGTTTGCGCAGCAACAAAAACGGCACCAGCCACGCCAGATATTGGGTAGCGAATGCAAACGTAGCCGCATAAAAAAACAGCAGCAAAACCAATATCTCATCCAGTAGGTTCTCGCGTCGAACAATGAGCGCAACAACACCTAACGCAAGAAAAAAAAGAATACGCAGCCACCTCGTATTATGCGGACTGCTTATTCCCCACCCCATATATACTAACTGCCCGATTCCCCAGGTTCCAAACACACCGCGATAATTTTTAATGACCGTAATCATACTCATCCATGAAACCTCAAAAATAATCCCGTATATCGCTATACACAAAACTGGGACCAATGCTACCAAGACAATACCGTACCATGGACGGATGCGGCGCATGAATGAAAGCGCAAAGAAAATAGGCCAGGTTTTGCTGGCTATTGCCAGTGAATACACCAACAAACTGCGCCACTGATGATAGTTTTGCAACAGATACAGGGCCCACAGCAGAAAAAAGACGGGCAGCACGTCAAATTGCCCATGAATGGCAGTTATCATAATAGTAATAGGGTTTATCGCATACAGGAATGAAGTGGGGATGCTGCGTTTGCTGAGCAGATATACCAAATATACATTGCACATATCAACCACCAGCAAGACTATCTTAATCCACATGACCGGAAGTGTGGTGAGATAAATAAAAAAAGGGATATACGGCTGATGAAGTGCTGCTATATCCGGGTATGCTGATATACCCTGCCTGGTAGCATCTCCTACCAGCATCCATGACTGCGTATCGTAGTTGCTCACATGAAATCCAATGATGAATCCAACCACGCGCACCAGGACTCCGGCAAGAAACACCCAGACAAATGGATTCATCGCAAGAGAGAGTATACCGCGGGCAATGGTATAATTTCTCCCCTATGCAGCTACCTTCCCATATACGCAAAGTGTTGGCGGTTTTTCCCCACCCCGATGACGAGGTGTTTGTGGCGGGTGGATTACTGCATCAGTGCTCAACATACGATATGCAGACGACGCTTGCTATTTTTACCAAAGGAGAAAGGGGAACGCCTGATGCCCATACCGTGAAGGAGCTCAAAAAAATCCGCTCACACGAGCTGAAACAAAACGCAAGCCTGTTGCATATCAAAAAACTAGTTCACCATGATATGGGTGATGGAAAACTGTACAAAAAAAACGCGACATGACCAAAAAAATAACAAAGTTGATGGCAACCGTTCGACCCCATCTGGTGATTACCTATGACCTCTCAGGATTATACGGGCACCCTACTATATTTAGCGTATTGAAACTCCCTACTCATATGGCACGTGACCCATCATTTGACCCTTATTCCTTGGGAATTTTTTTACGAGGTGCAGTGATTACTGCTGCAGCTCAAGTTTTTTAAACAAGGGTGCAACGCCCTCTACGTGTGCTTGGGTGACTGTGTCTGCAATTTGTGACGTCAGATCCTCGTCCCATTGCGCAATTGAAACGCCTAACATCTTTTGCAGCTTTATAGCGGTTTCGGGAATGAGCGGCACAATCGCAATCGCTATACCGATGACCAAACAGAGCGCGTTTCCTATGACGTTTTGGTATTCTGCGCTCTTCCTATCCAGTGTCCATGGTTTATTGGTATCGATGTATTTGTTCCCGATTGCCGCCACTGCCAGCAGTTTAGCAACATACGCCTTAAACTCGCATGCAGACAGGTGTTGCCGTGCAGCAACCAGTTCCCTAATGCCCTGTTGTATTGATGCGTCAATGACCGGCTTCTGCGTCCACGTCATATCTTTTGCCAACGTGAGTACCCGATTTAAAAAATTGCCGA
>PFEE01000011.1 GCA_002793745.1 Candidatus Roizmanbacteria bacterium CG10_big_fil_rev_8_21_14_0_10_45_7
CACATGCTCGCCCAAACGATCACGGCGAATGAATTCAAACTCATAGATCGGCTCAATGCCCGACGTTACACCCACCATTAATGATGTTGAGCCGGTCGGCGCCTGCATTAAGATAACCGAATTGCGGATTCCGTTTTTGCGGATTTTATCCTGCAATATTTTTGGCAGCGTCTTAATAAAGCGTCCCTGCAAATACAATTCTTTGTCAAACTTACCAAACGCTCCGCGTTCTTTTGCCAGCTGAACCGATGCATCATATGCCTCATCGCGGATCAGTTTATAGATCTTGTCAATTATTTTTAATGATTCGGGCGAGCCGTAGCGCACATGCAGCTTTATCAGAGTGTCACCCAAACCCATAGTACCGATACCAATGCGGCGTTCTCCCTCAAGCTGCATTTTTCGGATGCCGTCAAAAATATACGTATCTTCGTCAATAATATTGTCCTGGAAACGCACTGCAGTTCGTACCGTCTTCTTCAACGATTCATAATCAAACACTCCGGGCGTTCTAAAGCCGTCATGTTGGCGTACAAACGCTGCCAAATTAATGGAGCCCAAATTACATACGCCATACGGAGGCAGGCCCTCTTCGCCGCAATTTGATATGAGTAAGCCATTTGCAGAAAATTTATGGATATCGGCAACGGTAATATCAAACACCTCCTCAACGCCATCTTCAACAAGCGAGTCAAACGTTGCAATAAACGATTCCTTATAAGGGCCGCGCTGGTAGAGCGAGAGAAATGATTGCAGCTTCTGTTGTTTCGCCAACTGTAGAAACCCGATCAGCGCCGCAAACTTCACTAGGTTTGTTTTTGAAATAACCAATTCATGGTACGATTGGCAGTTGTACATCTTACTTCCTCCCTTACCGTCGGGAAGTAGTCGCTTCCCCTCAGTACGCCTATTCTTGTAGATCTTGCTATAGATACCCAAATTCAAAAGTAGCTCTTGTACTTGCGTAAGCAAAGAAAGACTCACAGATGTGAGCCGCACACTTACTCCCTTTTCAAGAGATCCGCTCACGGTACCATCGCTCGAAAACAATCCTTGTAGAAAACCCCGCTGCAGCTCTTGCGACCCTTCAAATACCTGTCGGGGAACGATATATTTATTCTCATGGGTAAGCCCATATCGTTGTACGACTCTCCACAATCGTACCGACTCAACCACCGCTTTATCTTCCCGCTCAATATACTGCGGCTGTATTCTATACTGACGTGCTACCGTTTGTTCGCCCTCTACCATATGGTCAACCATATAGGCAAATTGTGATGCTAATTCTTCTTTCTCTTTGTGGTAAAAATACAATGTTGTCACATCTTTCTTAATAGACCCGTCTCCCACTAACCAACCCAATACCTGCCCTTCATCTAAATTCCCACGTACTCCAAAATATCCACCTGTTGAAAGCAGTAACTTTTCTCCCTTCCGCAGTTTTCCTGCTTCTTTTTTTCCAGCCAAGGTATAAACCTTATGGTCTTTGGTAAGGCGCAGTTGATACCCTTCTTTCGTCGTGAGACGGTAGACGGGCTTTACTCCAGTTTGCTTCACCGGCGTGGAAAGATAGTGCTTTCCGTTTACTACCACCAAAAACGGCATCTTGGTATCATACAGCTGTCTCATGGTTTTTATCCCATTTGTTGTTGCTACATTCGTATCGCCCGTAACACAGGGGTTAACACAATTAATGCGGTTCCAATACCAGTTATTGTGCCATCTATTATACCGTTCCATAAATACGACGCCGGGTTCGGCCGATGCCCACGCTGCTTGGGTAATCAGATCCCAGAGGTAGCGAGCTTTAATGGTTTTTTTCACAATCACTTTTTTGCCCAGCTTTTTCCAGGTAACCATATCACCGTCCCATAATGTGTCGTATTCAGGATCGTGCACATCAGGGAATACCAAGTCCCAATCACCATCGGACTTTACTGCTGCCATAAAACTGTCTGACACACATACCGACAAATTGGCACCGTTAATGCGGCTAAGGTCCTGCTTTACCGTAATAAACTCTTCTACATCGGGATGCCAATCCCAGATCATCAACATGAGGGCGCCACGACGGCTTCCTCCCTGCTGAATAATATCTTTGGTTGCCAATGAAAACAGCTCTGCCCAGTTACAGGGGCCCGATGAAAATCCATTTACCTTTTCGACACGGGCGCCGCGGGGCCGCAGCGATGACAGGTTAATGCCCACGCCGCCGCCATGAGCCATGATTTCAATCATTTGCTTCAATGTTTCAAGGATTCCTCCGCGTGAGTCTTTGGGGCTGGGTATAACAAAACAGTTATAAAACGTTACGTCGTAACCCGTACCCGCGCCAGCAAGAATGCGGCCACCGGGCACATACTTAAAATTGTCCATGGCTTTGTAAAATTCTTGCTCAACTTTTCGTTTCTTATCCTTGGTTTCGATACGGGCAACGCCACGGGCAATGCGTTTCCACATTTCTTGCGGTGTTTTCTCTACTGGTTTACCGTCCTTATCCTTAACCGAATAACGATCCAAGAAAACCTTTTGAGAAATTCCGTCTAAAGTCACTGCCATAGTATTAGTAATTCAACTTATAGTAACTTTTTAAGCTCACGCTCAAATTCTTCAACCTCTACAAACCGTTTGAACACTGACGCAAATCGAATGTAGGCTACTTTATCAATTTTTTTTAATTTTTGTGCAACTAAATTTCCGATAAATGAACTCTGTATTTCCGTATTGTCCTGACGCCTTAGTTGTTCTTCAATCTCGTCTGTCAACAGCTCAATTTGCGCTCCCGTCACCTTTGTTTTTTCAAACGCCTTAATGATGCCCGACAGCAACTTTGAGCGATCGTACATATCGCGCCTGCCGTCACGCTTAATAACCACAATCGGTATGCGGTCAACTCGCTCGTAGGTCGTGTATCGTTTCGCGCATGAGCCGCATACCCGTCGACGACGCAACGCCGCTCCGTCCTCCGAAATGCGCGTCTCAACAACGTCGCTTTCCTTAAAACCGCAAAATGGGCATTTCATGTCAAAAACACTACTATTAGTGTGTCCCTTATTAATTAAACCCTAAATGAAATCTTTGTCAAGAGTATTTTATTGAGTAAAGTACGCGTCCAACACCGCTTTGGCAATAGGGGCCGCCACCGCCGAACCCTCACCGCCGTGTTCCACCAATACCGTTACGACAATTGATGGACTGTCAGCCGGAGCAAACGCAGTAAACCAAGCGTGAGGATCTTCGATTTTTGTCGTGCTTTCGGCCGTACCCGTTTTGCAGGCGACGCCAATAGATTTTCCTTGTACCTTGTAGTTAAATAGTGGATAGCCCGTTCCGCCCGTTGAACAAGCTGCACGCATACCGGCGCGTATCAACTGTAAATGCTGGGGATTAATCGTTTGGTGAGTGCAGTCTGATTTCTGCCCCTTCTCAAACCTATACGGACACCACGTGCCGCCTGAGGCGATGAGGCTTACCGATGAATGCACCTGGGTGGGACTTACTAACAAATATCCTTGGCCAATGGAAAGATTGATGGTGTCGCCCAGATACCATTGTTCACCAAACCGTTCCCGCTTCCATGCGTCATCCGGTAACGTTGAGGGAGTTTGCGCAAAAAATCCATCCATATCCGTTTTGCCATATCTAAATTGCTTTATCCACGACACCAACTTGTCTTCGCCACCCTGTATGCCCAGCGTATAGAAAAAAATGTCGTTTGAACGGGCGATAGCCTTTACCACATCAACCAAACCCTCCCTCTTGCCATATTGTAAGTAGTACCAGTTACCAAACGATGTGCCGCCCACTTCCAGCACCCCCGTATCTTCAACGATCGTGCGCTCATCAATCACTCCATCTTCAAGCGCGCCTAGTGCATACAGAGGTTTCACCACCGAGCCCGGCGGATAGATTCCTGATACGACGCGGTTAAATAACGGCTGCTGGGGGTCGGCTGCATATTCTCCGTAGGCGCGTAGCGTATGAATAATACGCTGTGGATCAAATGCCGGAGACGAATAAAAGGCAAGTACTTCGCCGGTTGTTGGATTGGTAGCCAACACCGCTCCTTGTTTTCCTTTTAATGCCTGTGCGGCAGCCTTTTGCAGTCTCGTATCAAGCGTGAGATACATGTCTTCCCCTTTTTTAGGCTGCGTTACCGCTAACTCAACCTGTTGTTCGCCTTGCGCATTCGTCATCACATAACGCACTCCCGGTACACCCCTCAAGCGACATTCATAGATCCGCTCCAGGCCATACACACCCACCAATTCATTTGATCGTGCTTTAACCGGACAGGTTCTGTCTTTTAAATTTTTTTCACTGGGAAGACCCACATATCCAATCACGTGTGCATACAGCTCGTGATACGGATATTCACGCAGAAACGTATAGCGTTTGCTCTCTGCGTTGGTGGTTAGCAACTCATTATTGCGGTCATAAAAAACACCCCGAGGCGCGGATATTTCTATCTGACGAATCGCATTGCTATCGGATAGGCGCTGATAGTAGCTTGATGAAAAAACCGTTTTTTTTAGAAGCTCAACCACCAAAAGCGCATAGGCCAATAGGATAATACCAATCAAGATACGCGTGCGACCATCGTAGAACCCTTTCATACGTAGGGGTAGTATACCGGAAAAAAAGGTCTCAGAAGATTACAGCTCGTCAAGCTTGTAGTTAGAAGAGGGCTGCTCTAGTTTTACCAAATCAAGAAATGATTCAGTTGAAGACAAGCGCTTGTGGCCAACGACTTTAGATACATAGGCAATGGGGACACCAGCGGCCAGCTGGTGGGCAATAAACGTATTGCGCAAATCGTTTACCTTAGCGTTTTCAATGCCTACCTCCTTAAAGCAGCGGTCTACCACATTGCGGATATTGCGAATCAAGAGTGGTTTTTTATTTTTGGTGATAAACAAATGATCTTCAGTGTCCGTTTGAGGCCGTACCGTTAAATACTCTTCTACCGAAGATTTAACCAGCTTATTCAGCTGAATTTCGCGATTTGCATTCTTACCATATTCCCGCACCACCAGCATTTCGCCTTTCATGTCCGATAGTCTGATGTTGGCAAGCTCTCCAATACGAATACCGGTTTGCAAAAACAGCTCAATAATAGCGTACGTTCGCTTGTCATTACGGGCATAATCACGCAAGGCACGATATTCGAGTTTGCTTAAGATACGGGGTTTGCTGTTCTCAAACCGGGGATGCGCCACATCAAGCGCCGGATTAACCGTTACGACGCCTTCAATTTTCAAAAAACGGTAAAAGGTTCTGATCGAATTAAGCTTTCGTGAAGCCGACTTTCGGGTATAGCCAGTCGTGATAAGCTCTTCAATAAAAGACTGTATGTTCTCTTTTTTAACCTCTACAATAGCCCCTACCTGAACTTTGGCCAGGTACCCCAAAAATTGCTCT
Source organism: Candidatus Roizmanbacteria bacterium CG10_big_fil_rev_8_21_14_0_10_45_7 (assembly GCA_002793745.1). Taxonomy (GTDB): domain Bacteria; phylum Patescibacteriota; class Microgenomatia; order UBA1406; family UBA1406; genus PFEE01. The sequence continues at coordinate 5,422 of PFEE01000011.1, forward strand.
ATGTCTTTTTTATAGGCAACAATGGTGTAGCGAGATTTGCCTCTTTCTGTTAGGTGTGCTATAAATTTATTCAGGTACTCACTGAATACAATATTATCCGTTTGCATATGGCCTATAATATCAAACCAAATAATAAAAAGCAATATACATTTTGGCCACTGCTGTACGTTATCTTCTTTTTTT
>PFEE01000046.1:0-3915 GCA_002793745.1 Candidatus Roizmanbacteria bacterium CG10_big_fil_rev_8_21_14_0_10_45_7
AATATGTTCTGTGCTTGTCCCAATAACCTCCATTGCAATTGCTCCCGTATGGCCGCCTGGTCAATAAATTTTTGTATTTTTCCGCTTACTTGGGCCGTGTATACCCATTCTTTATTTTTAACGTCGCTTTTTTTACCATCAAGCGTCAGCTTCTGCAGTTGAAAGGTATCCTTCACAAACTCCTTATCCTTCAATTTTTCTTTTTGCACAAAACCACGCAATATTGGTTCGGGCAAATAATACACGGCATACGTGCCCTCATATTGCATAGTGACGGTTCGCACTTCCTCACCGATAGATGCATCAGTTTTGCTGGACGCATTGCTATCAGCCGTGTCAGGCAACAACATATCTCCGCTTCCCTTCACTTTGGCAAATGCCGATTGCATATCAGTACGAAGTTTATCGTTCGCTTTCTTCTTGAGCGCCTCGCTGTCTTCTTCTGAAAATACAATGCCGGTCTTTTTAAATCCACCGGTAAATTCCTTATTAGAAACAGCGTATACATCACTTTCGGTCACGCCATCAACAATGAGTTTCACGTTCTTGGCAATATTGCCGTCACTTCCGATAACGCTTGCCGTCACTGCTGCTGTTTTTTTACCATCAATAACCGGTACACCCGATGCTGAGGCGATTGAAACATCGTCATCTAATACAAACGAGACTCCATCGTTGGTTGTTAATGCAGTTCCTGCTGACAAATTTTGTTGCTTGAAGGTTCGGTTATAGATCAAAATTTCACCCATAGCTTTTTCACCAATCACCTTTTCACCTGTTGCTTGATGGGACAATTCAAATGAAAAGGATCCCTTGAGGGTTTTGGTAAGGGAGCTGTTGGTATCAACGGTTATGTCAATGCTGGTCGAAAAATTTTCCTTGTTAGTTACCAACTGAATAGTGGCATTGTACAGAAAAAACAGGTAGGAACCAAGTAGAATCAAAAACAACGCCACGGCCCCGCCACCCACTATCCATGGATTAACAGTCAGTTTAGGGAACGATAGACGCATATGCTTCATCTTTTCAATCATGGGGTTTGGTTTTGGCACGGTATCCAAAGAAGGATCACTAAATCCAGGCGCTTCGGGAAGATCACTTGAGCTTTCAGTATTGTTTTGCATATCAAACACCTCTTTGCCATACTGTGGTAACGCCTGCGGGTCAATGTACGTAATGGGCTCAAGTTGTTCCTCTTCAAACACCGGGCCATGAAGCCAAACGATAACAGGATCATCGCCCAGTTGCTCACGCGCTTCTTGCAGTGAAGCTTCACGATCCTGGGTTTGCGTAAACCGCTGCTCTTTCACCATGCGGTCTTTTACAAAGGTGTAGCTGTGATATGAATGGGACGTCTCCTCTAAAAATATCCATGAGTCATGCTTTTCCCCGAATACTGAACCAATGAGTTCGTAGGTCGTCATGTAGCCCAAGTTGTGCAAATCAAGCTCTTTACACACCTTATTGATCATCGCCCGCACCTCTTCCTTTAACGAACCTCGCTCGCTCGTGTAAAACGAATTGAGAACAAAAATAGTATCAGTCAGGTACACGTCTTTACCCAAGTCCTTTTGGCAGTTATCAATAAGCTCATCAACTTTACTATCAAGATCCTTTAGAAACGAATCAACGTGGGTGGTATACAGCTGCGACCGCTTCTCATCGGTGTGCTTATTAAACGCAAATCCATGAATCGTATCTTCAACCAACACCACCATAAACACGTATTCGTTAGCCGTATGTCTTTGATGGGTGCCAAATAACGAAAATATACCCATATAGTTAGAGTGCTACTACTTCTAATTGATTGTTGACCACTGCAGTAACCATAATGCGCGCATCATCTTTGATGGGTTTTGTTGAACTGCTTTTCCATAACTCGCCCTCAACCAGTACCCTACCCTTGCGCACAACCGTGCCCTCTTTCCCCACCAAACAATCAATGCCGATACGCTGAAAAAAAAGATATAGACTGCGTCTGATTGTGTTGCGCAGGAAAAACCAATAGGTAACCATCATGATGAGTGAGGCAAGGAGGCCGTATTGCCAATCGGCGGTTGCCATGTAGACCGCTCCTGCAACCACAAATGACCATCCTAACATAAAAAGATCAAAGCCTGTTGCGGCCCCCATAAGAAGCTCAAAAAATACGAGCGATATTCCCAATACCATCAACCACCCGTCCTCAAACGTTGCCATACTAATTACTATATAGCATAATGTACCGATATGCTAGGATGGCTTCCAACTATCGGTATCTGGTATACCGTACTATTAATCGCTTCTCTGGTATCACTACCCGTGGGTGCATACCTGTTTCAAAGACTTCCTGATAAAGGGTACCCGCTGTACCGAGTGCTCACTATTGGCGTCGTAGGATACGCGGTGTTTATTCTCGGACGGTATCAGCTGATGCCGTTTACTCCTCTTACGATCGGGGCTGCTGCGCTCGTCTATGGTGGCATCGCAGCGCTCGTCTATACTTTCAAAACCAAACAGGCACCGCTGCCATCAATCGGAAGCGTTATACGGTATGAGGCCGTTTTTATATTCTTTTTGCTCCTCTGGTGCTATATACGAGGCCAGGAACCAACCATTCACTCTCTTGAAAAATTTATGGACCTCGGGTTTACCATGAGCGCATACCAAGGAACCGTCCTTCCTCCCATAGATATGTGGTATGCAGGGCATGTTATCAACTACTACTACTTTGGCCATTACCTTACGGCGTTGCTGTCAAAAACTGCAGGCATTTCTCCGGTCATTTCATATAATCTGATGCTTGCAACCATTGTTGCTGTTTCGGTTACTGCCACCTACTCGCTGGGATCCAATCTGTACCAACTCCTGCTGCAGAAATCAAGTAAAACCTTAGCGGTGATATCGGGTATACTCAGCTCATTCATACTTAACTTTGGTGGCAACTTGCATACCGTGTACCTTTTTACCAAGGGGTACCCCGACGACCATCCCGTTCCTTTTTGGCAGATACTGAGTGGGTTTAATCCCACTCAATACTGGTATCCGCGGGCAACCCGGTTTATTCCTTTTACTATTCATGAGTTTCCTTCGTATTCGCACATCGTTGCAGATTTGCACGGACATGTCGTTAATATCATGCATGTGCTGCTCATCTACGGTCTGCTTCTTGCCTTGCTGGCACCTTCATCAAAAAATCAGGCTGAAAGAAAAGTGGTTCTTTTTTTTATGGCGCTATTTCTTGCCATATCCTATATGACAAACGCTACCGATCTGCTCGTCTACAGCGCTCTTGCATTTTTGGTGCTTACCGTTACCTATATCAATCTTAAGGCAGTATTACTGCGCTTTGTTCCGCTCATATTAGGAACCACACTGCTCATCATTCCCTTTGCCTCACGCTTCACACAATTTTCAAACAGCATCGGGATAAACTGTGCACCGGCATTCTTGATTAACAAACCTATGGGACTTTTTATTGCAGAGGCAGACAAGTGCCAAACCAGCCCATTTTGGATGCTTGCCATTTTATGGGGATTCTTTTGGTTTGTGGGCATTATTTTTTTTACCTGGCATTTTTTTAGAAAGAGCATTGCCACCCATACTAATTACCGCTACTTCATTTTTTTTACCTTTACATTCTCGGTTATTTTGACCCTGATACCAGAATTTTTCTACTTCAAGGATATTTATCCGAATCATTTTAGGGCTAACACTATGTTTAAGTTGGGGTACCAGGCGTTTATCTTGATGGCTATTGCCAGCGGACCCATTATTGTTTCGTTTATACATTCCATAAAATCGCGCTTCACGATGCTATCAACCATAACCGCCTTCATACTAATCGTCATGCTCTGTTTTGTGGGCGTATTTTCCGTATACGGCATTCCTGCCTATTACGTATCGTTGGGCAAGTTTAAAACACTGGACGGCTCG
>PFEE01000046.1:3932-5395 GCA_002793745.1 Candidatus Roizmanbacteria bacterium CG10_big_fil_rev_8_21_14_0_10_45_7
CTACCCCCAAACCGCACAGGTAATAACACTACTACGTTCAAAAATTGCGCAACGGGGCACCACATCGGGCACATTACTTGAGGCGCATGGAGATTCATATACTGATTTTAATATGGTGTCCTCGTTTACCGGAGCACCGACGGTTGTTGGATGGGCAGTACATGAATGGCTGTGGCGCAAAGACTATGCAACTGCCGTATCACCTCGTGCCGCCGATGTGAATACCCTGTATACATCCGAGGATTTGCCAACGGTACGCAAGCTGCTTAAAAAATACAATATTCGGTATGTATTTATCTCTCCACAAGAGTATGAAAAATATCCTACCTTAAACGTTGATACGTGGTATAAACTGGGGAAGCTGTTATATAAAAGTGGAACGTCAGGAGTAGAGACGTCTTTATTTGAAATAAACCAATGAAAAAAATACTCATCTACGCCCTGTACTCCTGTCTGCTAATTTACATGGCGCTCTATCCTGGAAATAACACCTTCCTCACCTTATACGCCCAGGAACCCTCAGCATTTATTGAAAAACCCGATATTCGCTTTATCCCTCATGACTTTCCCTATTTACAGCCTGAACCGAGTAGTATTGAGCTTTCGGCCATTTCCGCGTCCTCATTTATCGTACTAGATAAAGCGTCTATGACGCCTATTCTGCAAAGAAACAGCCAAGTAAGAAGGTTTCCTGCGTCCACGGTAAAGCTGGCAACCGCATTGGTTGCCCTTAATACCTTTAGTCTTACCACGCCGCTTACCGTAAAAACCGTTATTGATGAAGAAATGAAGATGGGGCTTGTTCCCGGAGAGCGCATATCGTTGTTAAACCTCTTATATGGTGTATTTTTACTTTCAGCCAATGACGCTGCGCATACCATTGCGGAAAATGATCCCAAAGGATACGATCATTTTATTCAACAAATGAATGACTACGCTCAAAATCTCCGACTTACCAATACTCATTTTAATGACCCAATCGGGTTCGATGACCCGGCGCAATATTCAACTGCGTATGATCTTGCCCGGCTGGCGGCCGTTGCAAGCGACTACCCGATTATTCTTTCTATCTCATCAACCACCAGTATTACGGTAGCGGACGAAAACTATACCATCTATCACCCGCTGTATAACATCAATCAACTGGTGGGTGAGATTCCGGGTGTCGCCGGATTAAAGACCGGTACCACAACCGGGGCTGGTGAAAACCTCATTATCTATTACCAGCCGCGGCCCGAGCGCAGCGAGGTGCAGGAGCACGAACACTCCATTATTATCGTCGTGATGGGGAGTGAGGACCGTTTTGCTGATACGCGCTTACTGATTGATATTGTCAAAAATCGCCTGTCCTACCAATCACTTCAGTAGATATTGAGGTTTAATCGCTGGAAGATACGCGACAAAATTATCACTGCCCAAAAACACAAACACCGGCTGATAGTATTGTTGATATGATTCCGGGT
>PFEE01000010.1 GCA_002793745.1 Candidatus Roizmanbacteria bacterium CG10_big_fil_rev_8_21_14_0_10_45_7
CAAAGTCAAAATAAAAGCCATCTTGTATCGCGGGGCCAATGGCACGCAACGTACCCGGCCACAATTCCATGACCGCTGCGGCTAACAAGTGCGCGGCTGAATGACGAAGGTTATCTAGATTTTGTTGCGTCATAGCATGAAGTATACACTATTTAACAATAGTCCCCCTCCTTTCGGAGGGGGACTGAATCAGTTTCTATTTCTATTACTGACGTGGGCGCTCTTCACGAGGACGTGCGACGTTGACCACAATGTTTCTTCCATCGACTTCTGATCGATGCATTTTTTCAACCGCGCTAAGCGCGGCCTTTTCATCGGCGAACGTTACGAAACCAAAGCCTTTTGATTTACCGGTCATGCGATCGGTAATGACGATAGCTTCAACTACTTCACCGAACTGCGAAAAGAGTTCTTTAAGACTGTCGTTAGTCATTGACCATGGAAGGTTTCCGACGTACAGTTTTCGAGAATCACCATTCTGTGTTTGTTGAGAATCTGCGATATGAATTCACCCCCTTACGGTAGTTTTGATTTGAATATTATAAGCTTATAGAGTACTAGTATACCACATTTACGTTATAGATAGAGTAAATACCTTTCCGTCGCCGGTGTCAAGAACAATTGTGTTTCCGGACGATTGACGAACGGCTATATGTTTATCAGCAAAAAATTCCATGAGTGACTCAATTGATGGCGGTTCTGTTGCAGGTTGAACCGCCCCTGTTTCAGTACCATATATGGTATCTTCACTCGTCATGCCCGGTTCGGCATACAGAGCTACCCATACCGAATCTTTGCCCCCGGCGCTCAGCTCATGAGCTTCACCGGGCTGCAATATTTTAAAAGCGCCTTCGGTAACCATTTTTGACTGGCCACCAATCACGACCTCCACTATGCCTTTCAGCACAATGACAATCTCTGCGGTCGTCTTATGGCGATGCAATGCCTGATGCCCCAACACCATTACGGTTGCACTGTAGTGCGCGTGGTTCACGGTGGGTTCAATCAAAGCGGCAATGTAGTCGTTGTCAGGATGCTCATCCTTACCGATGACTATCGTTGCGTGCGGATACTCTTTTCTGAGAGCTTCAGTAATTTGTTTGCTGTTCATAGATTTTCTTGGTTGTGGTCGCTGGTGGACTTGAACCACCGACCTTCCCGATGTCAACGGGATGCTCTAACCAACTGAGCTAAGCGACCGAGATGACTCTTACTAATGCTGACATTGTAACACATTATCCCGGGGTGTTCGCCTGAGTCAGTTCGTTGGAGCGACTAAATGAGGTTCCATGCGTTTTTGCTTTACCTCTAAATTTCTTGCGATTTATCTTTTCAAAGGTGGCATCCAACCAGTGCTTGCCTTTACTTAAGCTTTTACCCACCGCATCCAATAATTTTGATACAAACTCAAAAAAACGAACATGGTACATTCCCGGTTTCTCGGGTACACCCTCAAGCACCAGCTTCGAAATATCATGCGCCAGTGCCTGATCCTGCATTTTTAATGCCTTAAGCTGTTCCTGAACGTGCTCAATCATCCGTTGCAACTCTGATCGGATACGGGCCTGTTCCATAGTTTCACCGCGGTTAAATACCACCTCACTATGACGAATACGGACCGGTTCGGTTCGTTCTCTGGTACGAGGAAACTGCTCATTTCCAGGCCGAGCTTCTGTTTGGGGAAACGCAAAAGGAGCCTCTAATCCAACAACATTTCGTATATTTGTCTTGCTTGTCTGTGACATGCTCCTATTATACTATAGGCTTGCTAGGTAATCAAGCGTCTTCTGCTTGCGTACTAGTCTGCTATAAAAATATGCATTTTGTTTCATTGCCTCTTTATCCTTCTCATTTTTGGCCTGTGCGTATATTGCTTCAAGCTCTTTTTCACCGATTTCAATCTTTTCCTCCTGCGCAATGGCATCAAGTAAAAACTCGAGGGTATACAGATCCACCACCTCTTTTTTAATCTTTGCCCGCAAGGTGTCCTGCGTTTCCTGACGGGCACGGAGGTACTGATCAACGGTCATTCCCAGTTTTGCTATTTCATCATGTAAACTTGCCAAGCGTCGGTTTAGCTCATGGTCTACAATAAGGTCAGATATTTCCAACTCGGTTTCTTTCATAACTAAGTCCAATATTTTTTGCAAACGGTCATCGGTTTTACTGTGCTTATCCTTTTCTTCCTCTTTTTTAGCATCTTTACCCGGAACCCAAATAGCATCTTTTTTTTCTTCACCATGCACTTTTAATGCCGCTTTTTTATAATCGGGTACCTTGGTTAATTTTGGCTGCAGGGCAACGGTAAAACGAATTTCCCATTCTCCGTTTAATGGCGCTTTCAGCAAATCTACTTTAGGATCGATGTAGGGTTTAATAGCATGTTTTTCAAGCAGATCACGATATAAATCCATTAACAGCTGCTGCGCGCCTTCCTCAAGCAGTCGTTGCTGCCCCATCTTTTCTTTTACTACAGCAACCGGAGCCTTACCCTTACGGAAACCCTCGGTTTCAAAGCTCTTCTGAAGCTCAACTACAGCTTTTTCCTGTGCCTGTTCTACTTCATTCCATGGCACCTGCACGGTTATCTGCAGCGTTTGCTTTGGCAACGTTTCTTTTTTCTCGGTAAATTTCATTAAGGCAAGTATACCATACCTTGGTATACTCTTACCATGAAAACGACATGGTATGCGCTTATATCGGCCGCATGTCTATTGCTTTTTTTATTGTTTACGGTGTTGGTCCGAACCGATATGTTGGCGACATTTGACTTTAATGCAATGGTGCGCGTGCAGGACAACGTTCCACCTTCGTTTGATCCATTTCTTTCATTGTTCAGCTTTATTGGAGGCATTGAAATCGTATTTATATTGCTACTTGCCCTGAGCTACACCAAACGCCGTAACAAAATTTTTATTGCCGCCGTCATACTGGGATTCGTTATTGCCCATGTCATCGAGGTAATTGGTAAAAACACGTTACTGCATCCCAGCCCTCCTTTTTTGTTTCATCGCAGCTATACCTTTTTGCTGTTTCCCAGTTCATACGTTCATACTAACGGAGCTTACCCTTCCGGGCACAGCTTGCGCATCTCCATGCTTATCGTGCTTTTGTTTGCTCTCATAAAAAAACCACTGATTCGTGCACTTCTCATCACTATTCTGTTTATTGGCCTCGTGTCCCGCGTAAGCTTGGGCGAGCATTGGCCCACGGATGTTATTGGCGGCACCTTGCTTGGTCTTTCGACCGGTTATGCCAGTCTCTATTTTTTAAAAACTAAAGAAAAAAAATAAGCGGGTGCCGCGGGTGGGAATCGAACCCACACGATGTTTGAGCATCACAGGTTTTTGAGACCTGCGCGTCTACCAATTCCGCCACCGCGGCAATATTAAAATAAATACTTCTTAATAAATCTTCTTCCTGCACCCGACTTAAAATAAACTTCCCTCTTTCTTGCTTCTGATCTCAATTCCAATTTCTCTGTATACATTATAGACCAAGGACGATAGCGGCTCGCCTACTTGCACTGATTTTATCACAGAATACTCTTACCCAATATCTCTTTGCGAGCTTCAAGCAATGCGCTGTAGTTGGCCACTACCAATACCGATGAGGCATGTTCTTGTTTGAGCGCGTAAAAAAGCTCATGGGCAGAAGGAGTAACACGCGAGGCTTCTATTCCTGCCTCTTTGAGCCGCAATTGCATGTCATAGGCGCGATCGCCATAGATCCATACTGACCGGGCGCTGCGCGTAAAACTTTTATCCATATCGATATCCCAAATCCACGACACATCTTTTCCATCGGGTATGCGGTTATTAAGACCCAACACCACGATATCGACCGGATTTTTTGTAAACTTCCGGGCATAGTCGCGCAATACAATGGACCAGCTTGCCGGATTCTTTCCCAACACAAAGGTGTAGTTGGTACCCTTAACCGTCTTCGTCTCTCCTCTGCCATAGGCAGGCTTCCACGATGACAGCACCTCCTCAGGTTCGATCGATATCCCCAGCTGTTGCATCAGCAGATACACGCCCTGGAGATTGATGAGCATAAACGACGGAATATGGGTATGTGTCTCAAATATGTTTTTGGGGAACGTGTAGAGTTGATGTGGCTCACGTTTGCAGTGGGTACACTTCCAGGCGCCCATATGCGATACGTACCGGCCGCTATAGCTTAGTTTATGGTTACAGGCATAACAATACAACGAATCACCGGCAACAAATGCATGCTGTTGCAGAAACTCACTCGGTATGCCGTAATAGGAAATGTGCTTGAGGCCCGATAGATCCAGCATGGTATAGATGCCCGGATCAGCAGCCAACGCAATAATGGAGGCATTACTGAATTGTTTTAATGTTTTGCCCCAGGTATCCAGAATCGTTCGGACCTCGCCGTAGCGATCAAGCTGGTCTCGCACGATATTTAAGAGCACGATATGTGTTGGAGCCAATATAGCGGTAACCGCAGAAAGCGAGAATTCATCAACTTCAAACACGCCCCAATAACCGCCTCTAACTCCCCATGACTTGCGTGCCAATATGCTGCTGACGATACCGTTCACCAGGTTCGCACCTGAAGGGTTGGTGATTACTTTTTTTTGGCCAAAGGCCGATCGGCCCTTGGCCGACCCTTCATTTTGTAATAACTCTACGATTGTTTTGGTGGTTGAGGTTTTACCATTTGTGCCGGCAATAACGATAACGCGGCCAAACAGTTTGGGAAGTTTGTTTTTGATGCCGGGCAACAACCTCAATACCAGTTCACCCGGCCAGGTTTCACCGCCCGACCCGGTACGCTGCAGGATCCAGGAACTTACTTTAACGATAACTTCTGCCAAAAAGAGCATGAAGCTATTGTACCGTAATCGAAACTTTGCCTTTTACCAGTCTGATGGAAAGCCTGTCTCCGTCTTTTATTTTTCCTTCCAAGTACTGGTACGCCAGCTCATCAATAATAAGTTCATTAATAAGGCGCTGTACCGGACGGGCGCCGTACACCGCGTCAAACCCCGTTTCTTCAAGGTACTGTATAACCGACGTATCAAAAGTAAGCGTTAGTTGTTTTGCCGCCACATCGCCCTGCACCTTTTCAAGCTGCATAGTAATAATCTTGCGGATCATGTCGCGGCTGAGCGGGTCAAACACAATAATAGAATCAATGCGATTCAAAAGTTCCGGCTTAAAGTGTTGCTTGATCTTTGCATCAATTTCTGCTGCTACGGCCGGCGTTATTTCATTATGCTTGACAATAATATCGCTTCCGATGTTGGAGG
>PFEE01000036.1 GCA_002793745.1 Candidatus Roizmanbacteria bacterium CG10_big_fil_rev_8_21_14_0_10_45_7
GAGCAATTTGTGCAAGCCCATTGTTTGGATAAACAAAATCGTGCAGCAGTCACTGCTTGGTTTGAACAGGCATCTGCTACCGCACAAAAACAAAGTGACCGCTTTTCACTATCTAATCTGCTTTCTACCGTACCCATTGGGCATGATTGGAACTATGGATTTACGCCACTACTTGACCAATACGGAACTACACTCACCGGTTTTGGCGTTATGGGCGAGGGCTTAAGCGATCGCGAAGAGGAAATTGCCGCACTTACTCGAGAGCTGTCACGCAGCTACGAATCCAATGCGATACTGGTAGGTGAAGAGGGGGTAGGGAAGCATACCATAATCAATGGCCTGGCCCAACGGGTGCATGAGGGTCGTATTATAGGGATGTTGCAGCATTTTCGTATGGTTGAGCTATCAATGGATCGCATTTTGGCAAGCTCACCCGAGTATGCAAAACAGGTTGAATTACTTGCTCACATCATGGAAGAGGCACGCATTGCCCGTAACATTATGCTGGTGATTGACAATATCCATTGGTACACCAGTACATCGTTGCAGGGTGACTTTTCGGATACCTTTGCCCATTATGCAACATCACCCCAGCTTAAGTTGCTGGGCATTACAACTCCATTCTATTTTCAGCAGGTGCTGTTTAATAACACATCGCTGCAGGAGCTGTTTCATAAGATAGACGTGCATGAAATGGACAAAGAGCGCGTGATGCGCATTCTGCAGGAAAAAGCACTGCTGCTTGAGCGCAACTACGGGTGCTTAGTTGCCTATGAAACGTTGCTGCGGGTGATTGAACGAAGCACCTACTATATTACGCATATTCCCCTCCCTGAAAAGGCCATTGATTTGCTGCATGAGGCTGCGTCTCTGACCAAGGCACACCAGGGGACTGCCTGTACACCGCAAGATGTGGATGATGTGCTTCAGGAAAAAACCCACATGCCCGTGGGATTGCTGTCGAGTGACTTTAAAACAAAACTCAAGTCGCTACAGGGGTATTTACAGACTCATATTCTGGGGCAACAGGAAGCCATGGATAGTATTTCAAAGGCAGCCCAGCGGGCATTTATTGAAGAAAATCGTAAAAAGCCAAAGTTGAGTTTGTTATTACTGGGCCCAACCGGTGTTGGAAAAACCGAAACGGCAAAGTTGCTGGCAAACATATTTTTTGGCAGTCGCAGCAAAATGATTCGCCTGGATATGTCATTTTATCAGCGTAGGGAGCGCCTTGCGGACCTTATTGGCTCCTACGAGTACAAGCAAGTGGGCATGCTGGCACAATCCATTCGGGGAAACCCATTTTCGGTACTGTTGATTGATGAGCTGGAGAAAGCAGATCCCGAAATTATCAACGTATTTTTAACCTTACTTGATGAAGGGTATATGGTGGACGGATTTGGAAAAAAGATTGACGGAAAAAACTTACTGGTTATTGCAACCTCAAATGCCGCTTCCCCAGAGGTGTTTCCCCCCGAGCTTTTGGGGCGCTTTGACCAGGTGTTGATGTTCCAGCCCTTGACGCTTGAAACCGCACAGCAGATTGGTATGCAGGCTGTACAGCGCTTCAAAACAGAATATGAGCATAAAAAGCATATCGTGCTTCCGCTTAATGATGAACGCATACGCGAGGTGGTACAGCATGCCTTTGACCCCCGGTTTGGCGCGCGTGAGGTAAAACGTGCCGTTGAACGGTATCTGCTTGAGGAAGTCGGCAATATGATGTTATAATATGTGGTGATGATAGAGACGAGTAACCTGCGTTTCCCCCTTGTCTTTTAACTCAGTTTAAGTATACTGCCTTCAATGCGAGGCAGAAGTGGTGAATACGTATATCTTGATTTACTGCGCGACGTTCTTGATAACGGACTGTATAAAGACGACCGAACCAAGACCGGCACCAAAAGTATATTTGGTCGGCAAATCCGGTTTGATCTGCGCAAGGGGTTTCCGCTACTCACCACCAAAAAAATGTTCTTGCGGGGTATAATCTATGAATTGTTATGGTTTTTAAGGGCAGAATCCAATATTAAGTATCTGGTAGATCGTGATGTGCATATTTGGGATGCGTGGCCGTACAAACATTACGCTAATAACAGCAAGGACAAAAAAAAGTTAACCCAGGAAGCATTTATTGAACGCATTAAAGTAGATTCGGCGTTTGCAGACCGGTGGGGTGACTTAGGGCCTGTGTATGGTGTTCAATGGAGAAAGTGGCAAAGCCCCAATGGTAAAATCATCGATCAAATACAGCTGGCGATTGATCAGCTTAAGACCAACCCCGATTCGCGGCGCATTATTGTGACCGCCTGGAATCCGGCAGAAATAGACGCAATCGTATCTGCAGGAGGACTGCCTCCATGCCATAGCCTATTTCAGCTGTATGCCAACCGAGGAACGCTGTCATGTCAGCTGTATCAGCGTAGCGCGGATTTATTTTTAGGGGTGCCGTTTAATATTGCCTCATACGCGCTGTTGACTATGATGATAGCGCAGGTTACCGGACTCACACCGGGCGATTTTGTGCACACCTTTGGTGACGCGCATATTTATTCAAACCACATTGAACAGGTGACGCTGCAGTTATCGCGAACGCCCCGGCTGTTTCCCACTATGAAGATAAACCAGGATGTTCATGATATTAACCGTTTTGACTACAAAGATTTTACGTTAGAAGGGTACGATCCGTATCCTGGCATTAAAGCTCCGGTTGCGGTGTAACGCTTACATGGTTCATCAACCTCGCATAAGTATTATTGCCGCCATAGGGCGCAGTAGGGAATTGGGAAAAGAAAACAGGCTGTTGTGGCACATTCCGGAGGATATGAAACGATTCCGTACGATTACCAACAATCATGTGGTTATTATGGGTAGGAAAACGTTTGAATCCATCGGGCGGCCATTACCAGCGCGGACAAACATCGTAGTGAGTCGTGATGGTCAGTTTGCTCCTATGGGTGTGACCGCCGTAGCCCATTCGTTGGATGAGGCGTTAGCTGAAGCGCGACTGATTGAGAAAGAGGAGGTGTTTATTATCGGAGGAGGCCAACTGTATGCGCTGGCACTTCCTATGGCTGATAGGCTCTACCTTACTCAAGTGCACGCCAGTTTTGACGCAGATACCTATTTTCCCGACTACTCATTATTCAACAAGATAGTATCGAAAGAGGAGGGAAAGAACGAGCAGTATAGCTATACCTTTTTGGAGCTAAAAAAGCAGTAAAGGGAGAATTACTATTAAGTCTATGCAAGGTATTATAGGTAAGCTTAGAAAACCAATGAGAAGATAGACTCTTAAGATTTATTTTAACTCTTCCGCGAGCTTAAACCCTTTTTTTTTATAGAAATTATCGAAGCTAAAAATAGCATCTGCTTTGTGCTCTTGCGCAATAGCTGCAACTATACAATCAAATAAAGTATTTTTTTTACTTGTATTAGGACCGAAAAATTTTAAGGCATTAGTAAGAGTTTGTTTATTTACCTCTACAACTTGTGCATCTGGACTTGTCATAACAACAGCAGTACCATAAGCTGAAGCTGTACTATTCAAAACTCTCTGCATATGAGCAGTTGACTCAACAATTGTGGTTGTTGGATATAGTAATTGAGCGTTTATGTTAATTAAGTTTTGAGAGATTTCATTAGCTTTTTTATGATGAATATCTGCTGGATTTGTCTGAGCAATAATTGCATCACTATCTGCTATCACTATTGGTCGCTTACTCATCATGATTCCACTCCTTGCCCCATAAAAGTTCATCTATTCTTTCGGAGCTATCTTTGGGACCTTGTAATGGATGTCTCTTACCCAATTCAGCTAGTTTAAGAAGTACCTGAGCAGAAGCAGTACCTTGCTGTTGTACAGAAGCTATACCTTTTTCAATAGCTTGTCTTATTACCTCAGCCTTACTTTTATTTTGAGATTTAGCAGTAAAACTAATTTTGTCTGCTAAATCTTCAGGGACGTATAAATACGTTTTTAACATATCTTTATTGTAATATACTGCACAACATGTTGTCAAGTGGATCTGAAAGACTCAGATTTGGTGCGACTGCCCAGAGTCGAACTGGGATCAGAGGTTCCGCAAACCTCCATTCTATCCATTGAACTACAGTCGCGTAAAAGCTAGATTAGTATACCAAATGAGAAGACATTGTTGGCTAATAGGTTTTGTAGGCTCCCTGTGTCTACTGATACTGGGAAGTGTACTGCGCACTCAGCTGCAGAACCTCATGAAGAAACAATTCCAAAAAAAATACGATGTGGTTGAATCGTTTACCGCGCCTGGGAACGACATGGTAGCGCGCGAAATGAAATACTTTAATGCGCCCGAAGGCCGTATATGGCGCATACCGATCATCATGTACCACTATGTAGAGCCGCAGAAAAATGACGGTGATACCATTCGCCGCAGCCTCACGATTCCTCCCCATATCTTTGAGCAACAGCTCATGACGCTGGCTGAGCACGATATTCCGACCTATTTCGTTCGTGATATACCCGCTATATTGAGCGGAGATGAGGAATATGCAACCCCGAGTGTGGTGTTGACCTTTGATGACGGGTACCAAGACTTTTACACGGTGGTCTTCCCGCTACTTAAAAAATACAACGTGAAAGCAACCGTGTATGTGATAAACCGTTTTTTGGGCTGGAAGGATTTTTTAACCACGAAACAGCTGAAAGAATTAAGTGAAAGCAGTTTGGTTGAGGTTGGAGCGCATACGCTTAACCACGCCTACTTAAAGGGAATAAGCAAAAAAACAGCAGCCTACCAGATCGTGCAAAGCAAACGTGAACTTGAGGAGCTGCTGGGCAAACCAGTTAAAACTTTCGCCTATCCCTATGGAGAGTTTGATCCTGATACCATACGTATGGTGAAAGAAGCTTCATATTCAGCAGCGGTGTCAGTGGTGCCGGGCATGGAGCAATCAACAGCCAATCGATATTATTTGTATCGTATTCGGGCGGGAAGTTTAAGCTATGGAGACGAGATGCTGCGCGTATTGGGAGTTGCGCAGAAGGGTAGTAATTAGGTAGAATACTGTTACACATGGACATATCCACATATCGTTCGGCAGGGCAAGAGGCGGTTGAACGCACACGCGAATCTTTGGGAACCATTCGTACCGGTAGAGCCAGTGCTGC
>PFEE01000041.1:0-523 GCA_002793745.1 Candidatus Roizmanbacteria bacterium CG10_big_fil_rev_8_21_14_0_10_45_7
TGGGGGCATAAGAATAAAATCACGGGCGGTATTGATACCCAATTTAGTAAGCAGTGCCGCAGTGGCCGGGCCAATGCCCCATACCTGGGCAATGGGAACAGGGGCTAAAAATGATTCAATGTGCTTGCCCGGAACAATGGTGCAGCCGCGGGGCTTTTTGGATTCGCTGGCAAGTTTTGCTAGGCTTTTGGTTATTGATATGCCCACCGATATGGGGATACCCAAGCTTTGCTGGATATCTGTTTGAATCCGCTTTCCGATTTGCTCATAAGTTGCATGAAAGGGCTGGCGCAGGCCGGTTAAATCAGCAAACCCTTCATCGACTGAGTATTCCTCAACACTGGGAGAGTAGGTGCGCAGGATTGCGAACATGCGCTGTGAAAACAACGAAAACAGCTCATAATCTCCCTCAACCAAAATACAGTGGGGGCAGAGCAGGCGAACCTCATGCGTTTGCATGCCGCGGGTAATACCGAATGCGCGCGCTTCATACGAAATAGCGGTTGCGATGCCGCGTTCTTTT
>PFEE01000041.1:565-874 GCA_002793745.1 Candidatus Roizmanbacteria bacterium CG10_big_fil_rev_8_21_14_0_10_45_7
TGCATCACCGATGCAAAGAATGCATTGCCATCAACGTGGATGATTGCTTTGGGCCATGAATGGATGCAAACAGGCATACATTATTGGTATTTACGCACAATACCGCGAACCACACCGTACACGGTAAGCTCCTCTTTGGGTTCAATAATGGGGTAGGCGGGGTTTGCCGGAACCAGTACGACTTTACCGTTTATGCGGCTCCAGCGCTTTAATGTCCACTCACCATCAACCCGTGCCAACACAATATCTGATTCACGGGGGTTTCCCGAACGCTCAATAATAGCCATATCTCCGGGCAACACGCCGGCA
>PFEE01000041.1:954-5120 GCA_002793745.1 Candidatus Roizmanbacteria bacterium CG10_big_fil_rev_8_21_14_0_10_45_7
GTCCGGCACATCCTCTTCATTGGGAAGCGGAAAACCAGCGGGTACGCGCCCGCGCAGTAATAGAGCGCTAAACTGTCGGGTTGGCATCAACCTGCCGTAGGGCGCTTTCACAATATATCCCTGTTCAATAAGCTTATGGACGATTTTTGAAACGGCATTGGTTGAAGCAATACGCCACAGTTTGGCTGCCTCACGATAGGTAGGAAGACGATGATGGTATTTGTAAAATAACTGTAAAGGTTCGAGTCGTTTTTCTGGAGTCACCATTTGGTTATGAGTATAGTGAACATTCGTTCACCTGTCAATAGTTTATAACAACGCGGTATAATAGAGTCACATGAAACTTTCGGTTATTATTCCCTCATACAATACCGCGCAGCTGCTAAGTAAGACTATTGAGTTGCTTCGTACGCGCCTGCAGGAACATATGGATCGGGACGAATATGAAATTATGGTAGTTGATAATCACTCCACTGATGAAACTACTACCTGGCTTAAAAAGCAAAAAGATATCATCAGTATTTTGAACGCGGAAAATGTGGGATTTAGCCGAGCCAATAACCAAGGCATTGAACGTGCCCGCGGCACCTATGTGTTACTGCTTAATTCGGATGTATTGCTTGATCAGGCGATTGATTTCAATAGGCTTATAGCGTTTTTGGAAGAAGACAAAAAACGGGGAGCGCTCACGATAAAGCTTTATACCAACACCACCCAGATTGACCCTGCCTGTCACCGTGGCTTTCCCACCCCCATCAACGCCCTGTGGTACTTTACCGGCCTTGAACAACTCACACGGAGTGTGCCGTTTTTGGCTCGCGTGTTTGGCGGGTACCATCTGACTTGGCTGCCGTTTAGCACCACGCACGAAATCGACTGCCCCACTGCTGCATTTTTTTTGGCAAAAAAGAAAGCGATTGATGAAGTTGGTGGCTTTGACCCTGACTATTTTTTTTATGCTGAGGATATTGATTTGTGCTATCGGTTGAAAGAAAATGGCTGGACTATTTGGTTTTATCCCCATGCGGCTGCACTGCACCTTAAGTACCAAAGCGGGCAAAAAAATCATGATGATACGGCAGCGCGCCGAAAATCACGGTATTGGTTTTTTAAATCCATGGGCATGTTTTACGACAAACATTACCAATCACGTTACCCATCTTGGTTAAATGGATTAGTTCATATGACCGTTACTGGTATGACCAGGCAATATGCACCTTAAGCGTTTAGCCATTGACGTCCGGTTATGGAATCAGGGCGGTGTGGGGCGCTATATACGCAATTTAGTAAAAGAGTTACATGCCATCAAGCCTGCTTATAGCATTACCCTTATTGCCCGTCCTGAAGAGGCAGCGCAGGTCGCAGAAGCTGCGCCGTCATTCCATTTGCTTACCTCCACTGCCCGCTGGCATAGCTACTCCGAACAAGTCTCATGGTTAACCCAGCTCTATTCGTATCATTTCGACTTAGTGCATTTTCCCTATGTATCGCATCCGGTTCTGTATCAAAAGCCATTCGTGATTACGATTCATGACGTTACCATGTTCACCCATGCAACGGGTGCTGCGTCTACAAAATCGCAGCCGCATTATTTTTTGAAACAGAAGGCCTATCGCGTGGTGCTTGCCCATGGGCTGCGCTCATCAAAAACTATTATCGTACCTACCCATACGGTTGAAGAAGAGCTCACGCACGTATTCCACGTTCCTCAAGAGCGCATCATGGTGACGTATGAGGGGGTAGATGCTGACCTTGCGCAAGCAAAAGCGGTGAAAACCTTTGTTCCCGCGCGTGATTTTTATCTGTATGTGGGCAACTGTTATCCTCACAAAAACACCGAACTGTTATTACGTTTAGCACAAGGCGCCAAACATCCGTTTGTGTTGGTTGTTTCCGATGATCTATTTACCGACCGGATGCTGATGCGCGCACAGGAGCTGGGTGTGGAAAAAAAGATATCGGTTGTGCGCAAGGTTGAAGATAGCGTATTGAAATATTTGTACCAGCACGCTCGTGCCCTGGTATTTCCTTCATTCAAGGAGGGATTTGGGTTGCCCATTGTAGAGGCGGCATATTTCAATTGCCCGCTTGCGGTGTCTGACATTCCGGCATTCCGTGAAATAGCGCCACCGGGAACCGTATTTTTTGATCCCCATTCGTATGAGCAATCCCAAAAGGCTTTAGATACCCTTCCAACCCACGTTAACACGTCATATCCCACATCATATATGGCCCAATTTTCGTTTTTAACAATGGCCAAGCAAACGGCAGAGATATATGAAACGCGCAATTGCCTATGATTGGATTGATAGCCAGGGTGGTGCGGAGCGGCTGCTGCCGGTGATTTTTGATGCGTATCCTGACGCTGACATTTTTACTCTATATACCGATTACGACAAAGCTCCCTGGGCACGAAAATATCAAAAACGTATCCATACATCCATCCTGCAGCCGTTGTACCAACTCATTCAATCAAAACGTGCACTGGCTTTTCTGATGCCGCTTGCCGCCGCCCTATTGCCACTAGATCAGTATGATACAGTACTTACCATCACCTCGTCTTTTTTAAAGGGAGTTCGTACCAAACCAAATGCCCATATCTGTTACTTGTTTGCCCCCACTCGCTTCTTATGGCAGGAAGAAAAAACCTATGGCATAGCGTCAAAACTGTTGGCTCCATTAAAGTATCTTGATTGGCACAGCGCCCAGAAGCCCGCAACCCTGCTTACCTTGTCGCGCCATAGCATAAAACAAATACAGGCGATATATGGGCGGGAAGCTCAGCTTCTTTATCCGCCGTTTAATCCCTCATACCTTAGGCACAGCAGTAAACCAACCGTACCGCTTCCCGCATCATACTTTTTGTTTGTGGGACGGCTTGAGCCGTATAAAAGGGTGGAGGTATTGATTGACGCATGGAATAGCTATGCAATGAAAGAATCATTGGTTATTGTGGGTAGCGGTTCGCAGCGGCGGGTACTGGAACGTTGGGCAAAAAATAATCATCGTATCCATTTCGTGCCGTATATAAGCGATGCCCATCTGAGTTATGTATATCGGCACGCCCGCGCTCTTTTGATGCCCCAGATTGAGGATTTTGGATATACTGCTTTAGAATCGGCTTACTGCAATACGCCGGTTATTGCCTACAAGAAAAGCGGTGTATGGGAAGCCGTTAGCCGCGATAAGCCTAACGCCTCTATTGCAACACAAACACCCGAAGGGGTATATGCAGCTCTTGCTAATTTTCATACCTCATCATACAATGATATACCGATCGCACAAGGAGTTCCTACTCCTGTAGAATTTATAAAACGGTTACGCGCTATTTTTTAATATAAGTTTTTTTATCTACGCATATGAAAGCAGTTATTTTTGCTGGTGGTGCTGGTACTCGGTTATGGCCGTTGTCTCGCAAACATTCCCCTAAGCAATTTGAGGATATTGTGGGTGACCAGTCGACACTGCAGCTTGCGGTTAATCGTCTCTATCCCGCTTTTAAACCAGAGGATATCTACATTTCAACTAACCGGCTCTATAAAGACATCGTGAAAAAACAGCTTCCCAACATCCCGGAAGCAAATCTTATTTTTGAACCGGCTAAGCGTGATGTAGGTCCTGCGGTTGCATTTGTTATGGGAAAACTGCTGAAAGATGGTATTGATGAACCGGTGGTAATTTTATGGAGCGATCATTTGGTAAAGCAGGAGGACTTGTTCAAATCAATTCTTAAGAAGGCTTCCGGTTATCTTGAGAAAGGTTCGGCAAAAATTGTGTTTGTTGCCCATAAACCGCGTTTTGCTAGCGAGCAATTGGGTTGGATCCATTATAATGGAGCAGTGGCCCAGCAGGACGGCACTCCGCTGTATGGCTTTGAGGGATTTAAATACAAACCGGACGCTCAAACGGCCAAAATGTTTTTTGAATCGGGCACGTATGCATGGAATTTAGGATATTTTGCGACCACTCCCCGATTTATCTATGATGCGTTTAAAAAATTTGAACCGGTGGTGTTTGAAAAAATTGAAACCATTCTGAAGGCGTATGGTACTGATTCATTTGAGCAGGTATTGAATGAGGTATATTCCAGCATTGAGGCAGTTAGTTTTGACAACGCCATTTTGGAGCGTTTACAAAAAGAGGATGCGGCAATCATTGTTGAGGAT
>PFEE01000075.1 GCA_002793745.1 Candidatus Roizmanbacteria bacterium CG10_big_fil_rev_8_21_14_0_10_45_7
CGCAGCCGCCCCTTACTCTGTCAACCGATATTCACCAGAAAATTAATGAGAACAGTGCCGCCATCACAAACCCCAACATATATGAGTCGAAATACCAACCGATTCCGGCGCCCGCGACAAACGCACTAATCAGTAAGTATTGCTCAAATGATTTATGGATACCCAAACCAAAGCGGATAATCATAATATATACCGCCGATATAAAAATGTAGCCGTAGAGGCCCATCATGGAATGGGAAAAAACATCAAACCCACTACTCATCATGGCAAAAGCTTGCGAAATTCATGAATAAATCGGTTTACTGAAAAAAAATTACTTCTTTTTTTTGCGGCACTGCCCAATTGTTTTCTTAAAGACGTATCGTGAGCAAGACGAGTGATGGCGGCAGCTATACTTGCGGGGTCGTTCTGGTCTACAAACAGCGCTGCGTCATCTGCAATTTCATGAAATACCGGAATATCGGACAATATCGACGGAGTGCCGACAGACCCCGCCTCTATATACGAGAGACCAAATCCTTCATCACGTGATACCAGTACATTAGCCAGTGAATGCTCGTAGAGCCACCGTACCTGCGCGTCAGGCATAAATCCGGCTTTAATAAATAGCGGATTGTCTTGAATGAGCGCACTAAAAGTCCGGAAGTCCTTCTGCCAAGGGTCCGTAGGATGAGGTGGCCTCGCCATTGCTTTCCCCACCACCACCATGGGTATTCCTGCCTTCAGTACGGCGCTCGCCATTACGACTATATTTTTGTTCCAGGTAACATCACCTATATATAAGAGGTACGTCGAGGGTGGCAGCATATGCGAAGGTTTTTGACTTGCTCCCAGCGGTGCGACGCCTGGATATACGACCGTTATGGGGCATGCGGGATTAAAAAAGCGTACAATGTCGTTTTTTGATGCCTGCGTATGAGTAACGAGAATATTATATAAACCTAAAATATAGGTTCGATGAAGCACAACATGTAAGTGGCCACGCATGCCAATAGGAAAATGATGTGGAAATTTAAGGGGGATAGTATCATGCAGAATGCCGATTTGGCGCGTTGCGTGGTGCATCCATAGTGTTGGCCATAGAATGGGATTCACAAATGGATTAATCAGCGTTGACTCCTCAGTAGTGTATCCTTCCAGCGCTTGTTTAAGCAGTTGGGTGTACCTACCCACTCCCCGCACCATACTTTGATTATTTATCTCAAGAATAACCACAGACTTCTTCATTAAAAGTATTTTATACCAAACGAAGTTCCGCTGTTAGGCGGAACGGAGTGGTATGATCAATTTAGATAATCAATGTAAAAAGGTTGAATGTAAAATTATATAGGTCTGTTTTATCTGAAGCGTAGTTAACTGACCGTTTCACGTATCAAGAATAGTGTATAATCCCGATATGAATATTTTCTCAATGATTTTTGTGGCTCCGGTGGTTAACGCACTCCTTGTTTTCTACAAAGCGTTTGAGTACCTGCATATTCCCAGCGCATTAGGTTTATCTATTATTGCGATAACCGTAGTCCTGCGGCTTGCTATTAACCCGCTCATGCATAAGCAGCTATTGCATGCAAAAAAGATGCAGGAAATACAGCCGCACATTACCAAGCTGCAAAAAAAACACAAAGGTAATGCGCAAAAACTTCAGCAGGCGCAGATGGAGCTGTTTAAAAAACACAATTTGAACCCGGCATTCGGGTGTGTCGTGCTTCTGGTGCAGATTCCGGTATTCTATGGGCTATACATGGCACTGCAAACTATTGTGGTAGCAGGAGGAGTTCAGCATGCATACAAAACCATCAATGCGCTGGTATACGCTCCCTGGCTTACCGTAACGGGCCTTGACACCAGTTTTTTTGGGCTGCGTCTTGAAATACATCCCAATGAATGGAGTACCGTTGGATGGTGGTATTTGCTGATTCCGGTGATTACCGCCACACTGCAGTTTTACCAATCATACCTGTCAACCAAAGTAACCCCCATGGGCAAAGCTACAGTGGTGGTTAAAGAATCTGACAAAGAAAATAAGTTGGCCAAAGGCCAATCGTCCTCTGGACGAAAAGATAATGGAAGCGATATGCAGGCAGCCATGCAAAAACAGATGCTGTACCTGTTTCCTGCCATGATCGCATTTGCCTCCTATAGCCTTCCCATTGGCCTTGCGTTATATTGGAATATCTTCACCCTCTTTGGTATTTGGCAATACCGCGCCATAGCCTCGCAAACATAAAGACTGTGCTATCATAATTACATGAGATTGAAACAGAATCACATTATTTTTTTAGTGCTTCTTTCTCCGTTATTATTACTGGCTTTTTTGGGTGACCTGGTGATCTATTTTTTTACGAGCGATAAAGGGTGTGTGCAGTGCGGTATCGACGATATTGTAAAAGAAGGCGTGTTTGTGCGTTCTATCAATTCATTTATCGGAATACATGGCAGCAGGTGAGCATACTCCGGAAACCCAGGCCATACCGCCATCGCCCGAGCAGTCGAATATTCTTAAATTGCTTAAAGCTAAAGTTAAGCAGTTGGTGGATCGGGTAAAGTCAAAATTTACCCAACCGACCTCACAGGAGGATGCGGAAAAGCTGCTTGAGGCACATCCCGTACAGCTTGCTACGCCTGAAGAAACCAAAACCAAACAAAAAGAGCTGCGCGACAGCCTTAAGCAGCTCAATAATTCACTAGATGAGGGTAATAAACAGCAGCTGGTTGAGAATGTCAAAAGCGTTGCACATGATTTGGTTGCCATTGCACAGGAAAAAAATGCGGAAACAAAAGTAAAAGACTACGCAGAGGTTATTAATGCGGCAGCAGAAAAAATAACCGAAACATCGGCCATTCCCTTTGCTCGGTATCTTACGCAGGCCGCCGGCGAGAATTCGTTGGCGATTCGTACGGAAGATGACATTTTGCAGCACTTGCGCCGGATAAAGCATATATTTCTCGAAGAGGCAGAGCTTCAATCAAACGACCTCAATGCAGCGGCAACTCTGATGGAGGGTATTCTGAAAAAGAACGGTGACCTTATGCATGCGCCTACCTTATATCAGGCAAGTGAAATTGTAAAAAGCCTTATGGAAAAAGGCGCTCAAAGTATGGGTGCCAATAAACAGCTTGAGGAATTGGCCCATCGAGTTACGGCGGAACAACGCTCACAAAATCATAATGAAAGAGAGCACGATCCCAATCAAAGCATTTCAATTGATAGGTTCGTCGGTCATTATAAGGATCTTGAAAAAGCGATTCTTGAGTGTGAGCTTCCCGGTGAGCCCAATGAACAGGAGCGCAATCGCCGAAAACTGCTCTATAACCTCCTGGAAATTAACATTAATCACGAAACGCAGAAAATGCGTGATATTTTTAAGGGTAAGACGAACTATACTGATGCTTTTGGTGAATGGGCACTTCATTTTGAAGAACATTATATGCATGGGCTTGATCATTCCACTATTCCGGTGCCCGCTGCGGTTCGGGAAAAAGCAAAAGCATATGCAGAAGATTTTGTAACGTTTATGAAAGTCCGTATTGACCGCCTGAAGAATTACTACCAGGGTATGGGAGATCGCGATGAATACACGCGTCCTTCTTACCAGCCTCCCACTGACCTCTCACGTTTTTTTGAACATGGCGTGTTTGACGACGCCTATATTGCGCTCGCATTTATCGATGCAGAAGGAGTTAATAACAAAAACAATCTTGATATTAAAGATATATTTATGCGCTTTAAGCTTAAAGCCGCGCTTGAACACGAAAACCACGGTCCCGGCAGCCATGACATGGACCGTGATGTATTTGACCCCAGTCAAAAAACGCTCGATATTAAGTATGAACAAATAGAGCACTCATTGCTTAATACGTTTAAAGCTCCGTATTTACGGGCTTATCGGTACCAACTCGAGGGCAATCGAGGCGATGAGGAATTTCAGTACATTTTGCGTAAAGTCGAGAACCTTATTGGTGGGCGTAAATTTTCTGAATCTCCCGAAACGTTTACTTTCTTGGGTGGATCGGCCGATATCAATCACGACAAATCTCGGGCACTGCAACTTCGGATAAAGTCAAAGTTGTTTACCGAATCCACCGTATCCCCGGGACTGCAGGGAAAGGGTTTTTTGGAAACGCAGAAATACACGGTATCGCTTAAACACCGATCACTCGGTGATCTTATGAGTGATTTTCATGAAAAAATAGCGCACGTTCATCACATTGCAGAGCAAGCGAAACGTATGCAGGAGGCGGTACGTGACGGCAAGTCTGAAGCAATGCAGGAGTCGGCGCGTATATTCACCAACGAGGTGTTGGATAGCATGGGCCTTGAATCCCCCATTATTCTTAATGCGATGCTTGCCTATGTGAATACCTTTAAGTCTACGGTATATGCTGGGCAAGGAACGTTCCGTCCCTCATTATTTTCATCTTCCCCTGAGGGCAACGAGAGTCCACAGGACGCGGCGCTGAAGCGTGCCATTCGCTCAACTCATCCTGATGCAACGGAAGATGAATTGGTGGTTTTTTCAACCATCGGTAAGGCGCTCGCATGGGGAGTGGGTGACTTGGGCCGCTGGATGGCGCGCGTGTTGCCGCCCATGGACACACTCGTAAAACCAAAAGATCTGGAAGCGCTGAGTGAAAAAATGAAGAGCATGCAGGAGGCACACAAAGGCATGCCTGATGAAGAGATACGCAAACAGCGAACCGAAATTTTGTTTAAGCACCTTGCAGAGACCCGTCCCGAAATGGCTACCGTGTTTTATGACCAGTATGCCCGTGCATTTTTGGCGCAAACCAATCCGTTTTTTCACCTTATGATATGGGCAGATACATCGCACGAGTATAAACTGCAGGAGTTGTTGTTTGGTGGTGAATATACGGTAAACTCTGCTGACGCACGCCCCAGCAAGGTAAAGGGTATTAACCCGTTGCGTATTTTTTCAGAGGCACTTCCCAAGCCACTTTTTAGCCGCAAAGATACCCTGGCCACTCCTATGGAGATACTCACTATGGCAGAACGGGAAAAAACATCACTCTATGACGGACTTGATGAAGCAACCTATGAGGCACGGGTAGC
>PFEE01000070.1:0-3404 GCA_002793745.1 Candidatus Roizmanbacteria bacterium CG10_big_fil_rev_8_21_14_0_10_45_7
ATTTCACTTGAACTTGCTTGATAAAATTTTGCTGTTGGACAAGCAAATAAAACTGCCTCGAGCATACGGGCTACACCTAGTCCAGTCGATTCACCTGTAAACATGGGCTGTTCCCAACTAGCTTTGACAAAGCTCTGGGCAGCTAAGTTGTAAATCTCGTCGGGTTGGATTTCTTTAATGGCTTTGGTGAGTGAGTGCTGGTCTAGGAGATCACCAGAAATGAGCTCAATTTGGTCAACTATACTCTTAATCCGCATATGATTAGGAGTACTAGTACGGCGATTCATACCGTAGACTTTGTAACCTTTTTCAAGTAGGAGCTCTGCCAGATATGAACCATCTTGACCGGTGACGCCTGTAATAAATGCTTTTTTCATATTCTCCTCCAATAATCTATTATAGCTGAAATAGTTGTGTCAAACGATATTGTGGGCTTCCA
This sequence comes from Candidatus Roizmanbacteria bacterium CG10_big_fil_rev_8_21_14_0_10_45_7, assembly GCA_002793745.1. GTDB lineage: Bacteria > Patescibacteriota > Microgenomatia > UBA1406 > UBA1406 > PFEE01. The sequence goes on from PFEE01000070.1 coordinate 440, forward strand.
GCCAGTAACTTCTTGAAATTTGGATGCATCACATATTAAAATTGGGACATCTGCTGTCCGGATTAAGGTTTGATTGATTTTAACCTCTACTTTAGTTTTTGAAAGTGATTGCATGATCATTAAAATTTGATGGATAGAATGTCCTGTACCACTACCAATATTGTATATTTCTCCTGATTTGCCATCTTTGGTAGCTAAAGTATAGGCTATTACCATATCAGAAACATCGGTAAAATCTCGGATGGTATCTAAGTTTCCCACTTCGATTACTGGATCTATTTCGCCATGTTCTATTCTGGCAAATTGATCCGCAAGCCGCGGAATCACAAAATCGGTGGTCTGGCCGGGACCCGTATGATTGAAAGGTCGAAGAATGACAACGTCTAGTCCGTATGCGAGATAATATTGAAGTGCCAACATTTCTTGGGTAACTTTTGAAATTGCATAGGGATTGAGTGGGCGAATGGGAGTGGATTCGTCAATTGAGAGCGTAGTATCTTGTACGGCTCCATAAACATTTCCAGAACTAATCGCAATGAATCTAGCGTGTGGTGCAAATTGTCTGACTGATTCCAAAATATTGTATGAAATAGTGGTGTTGCTATTCATGACTGTTGTGGTCTGACGCGCGCTACTATGTACTACGGAGATGGCTGCAAGATGATAAATGACGTGAGGACTTGCCACTTTTACTATATGCTCTGCAACTGAAAAATCCGTCAAATCGCCTTCTAGGATGTGTGCTGAATCAAGGAGTGAGGAGATATCGCTTGTTGATTTGTAGACTGCACCATAAATCTCGAAATCTTTAGATTTTTGCAGTTCCTTGATTAGGTAAGTGCCTGCAAATCCGCCAGCTCCTGTGATAAGGATTTTTTTCATATTATCGCCCGACACCTTTATATTTAAAACCAGCCGATATCACGACTACTGGCTCATACTGATTGCGAGTATCAAAGAAATATTTAGGTGAGAGCATGGACTCTGACATCTTGGCTAAATCTAGATGTTTGTATTCATCCCATTCGATGAGGAGCATGATGACATGAGCACCATTAACTGCTGAGTAAACATCTGTCGTATATGTGACAGCAACGGGCAAAAGAGGTCTAATATCTTCTATGGCTTTGGGGTCTGTAGCCACAACTTTGGCACCTTTACCTAGGAGCCAGGGGATGACCTGGAGAGCGGGGGCAACTCGAGTATCATTGGTATTCTTTTTGAAAGATAATCCGAGGACGGTCACTGTTTTGCCGTCAAATCCTCCAACTAGCTGATCATATTGAACCATGAGTTTGGAGATTCTTTTTTCGTTGAGATCGTCGATTTTGATAAAGAGACTCTCTGACTCTCCAACTGAATGAGCGTAGGCCGCGATCTCTTTGACGTCTTTGGGGAAGCACGAACCACCATAGCCAAGACCAGGGTACCAATAGTGTTTGCCAATACGCTTATCTGCGCCAATACCCCTGATCACCTCTTCAATATTTGCCCCATTTTTTTCACATAAATCAGCAATTTGATTGATAAAGGTGATGCGAGTCGCAAGATAATTGTTGGCAGCATATTTACACATCTGGGCGCTTTCTGGACGCATGATGATGACGTTACTAGTTAGTGGTGTGTGGAGCTCAACGAGAATATTGCGAGCCCTATCTGACTCGACTCCGATCACAACGCGATCTGGATGCAAGGTATCATGCACGGCAGTGCCTTCTTTGAGGAATTCTGGAACTGAGGCCATCTCAAAACTAACCTTGGTCTTTGAAGCAATGATCTCTCGCACCTTGACATTGGTACCTGGTGGAACCGTGCTTTTGATGATGACAATGGCACCGTCTTTAAGATGTGGTGCAAGAGACTCTGAGGCGGCAAAAACATATTTGAGATCGGCCTGACCGTCTGGGGATGATGGAGTCCCGACCATGATCATGACAATATCTGCATCTTTGATACCTGTATTATAGTCTGTGGTGAAGGTGAGATTGCCAGTTTTCTGGGTTTCTATGAGAAGTTCCCCGAGTCCTGGCTCAAAAAATGGGACAATCCCCTGGCGTAGTGACCCGATTTTCTTTTCATCGATATCTAAGCCAATGACAGAATTACCCAGCTTGGCAAAGACCCCAGCTGTTACGACACCAACAAAACCAGTCCCGATACAGGCAATGTTCATATCTCTATATGATAACACTTCGGGTACCCATAGGGCCAGGCCTCGCAGGTAATATTGCCTAGACCTGCAAGGCCTGGCCCTGCAGGGTTGCAATAATACCAGCGTAATCTGGATTTTTGGTGATTTTGGCAACACCTTCTGGAATCGTAAACCAGCCGGCGTCATGGTATTCATACTTGAGATAATCAAAGTCTTGCACGGGGATGTGAACGAGGTGCCAGACGTCATAGTGAGCCATGCAGCCTTTTTCGGGACGGTTGATAGGTTTGACCGAGAGCGCAAATGCCGTGAGCATGTCTTTGGTAATTGTGACACCCAACTCTTCTTTCATTTCACGCACGGCTGCGTCCTTTGGAGTCTCCCCAGGCTCGATGTGACCACCTGGGGGGATCCAGTCGTCGGCTTTGATGTGATACCCGAGATAAATTTTGCCGGCTGATTTGTCGTAGGGGAGGAAAAAGGAACAGTAGTGGAGTGGGTTGCCCTCGCCTTTGGTATGGGAGGATTGGGATGATTTAAGATTTTGGAATTGAGAGATAGTTGCAGGATCCGCGCCGGGGAGCAAATATAATTCTTCTATTTCGTCCCAGGCCGGTTGAAGCATGGAGTAATAATAACATGATGTCGTATGGGGAGCCAGATACACGCTAGTTAGCTGACCTGAGTGGAGTGTGGCAAAATGACCCCACGCCACACGGAACGAGAGTGCAACGTGGCCTAGTGAAGCGAAGGAGAGTTTGACTCATGACTTAACTATTTTCTTGGGCAAGAATTAAACCACCTTTGAAATTA
>PFEE01000070.1:3417-3688 GCA_002793745.1 Candidatus Roizmanbacteria bacterium CG10_big_fil_rev_8_21_14_0_10_45_7
ACTCGCCGTTATGCAGGATTTTTTCGTCGCCTTGGAAGTCGGCAATCTCTCCCGACCACACGCAACTATATTGCCAATCACCATCTGTAAAGTCGTTGGGGCCACGAGGCTGGAAAGAACCTTTTTTCTCCCCGGCGGATAAAGCCTTTTTGAGAAACATGAAGGTCTCTAGCGCGAATTTTTCGTCACCCAAATGTGCGTCCGACATCCCACCTCCGTAGATCTGGTTCCAAAAAGGCTTGTCGGAATGCCACACGACTTCTTGACCCCA
>PFEE01000070.1:3799-4922 GCA_002793745.1 Candidatus Roizmanbacteria bacterium CG10_big_fil_rev_8_21_14_0_10_45_7
CGTGGCGAGAGCGGCTTTACCGACAAATTGGTTTAATTCTGATAGTAGTTTTTGATCCATACTATGTTAACTGTATCACAAACGAGTAAGTCATGAGTCGAATTACGTCTAACGTCTCGCGTGTATCTGATGTTTGGCGATGAGATAATCATACCATTCATGCGCTACCTTATCGCCAAATATGGACGCAGGCCTGCAAGGCCGGAGTCAGATACACGCTAGTTAGGTGATCCGAGCGTGAGGTGATAGACTTGCGAACCAATATCACCTCAAGCGAGAGTGCAACGTGATCTCCTGACTGCAAGGAAGGAGAAGTATTTTAGTTCCTTATTAAAAGTTTGTGGGCGGCTTTATATGTACCCTGTTATCCATTTCAACTCAGTGTAGAGGGGGTAGGGGTGAATACACTGAGTTGAATGCGACCAAAATAGCAAGCAATAAACTGCTATAATTATGGGTAATTATGAAAAAGATAATACTATTAGTTTTGGTCATCTACGCTGTAGGACTAGGCTACTTCTTAGGTTCTCGAAATGCTAATCAAGATATCCCAATTTCGGATCAATCACTAGTAACGCCTTCAAGTGATATTCAAGGTTATCTATTGTATACTGAGGAAAATAAGCCGTTTTCAATCTATTACCCTGATACATGGCATATTGATAATGAGACATCTATTAGTAACAAAAATGCTGAAATGGTGGTATTTCGTGGACCCGAGGGGAACGTCTGGATTGGGTGGGGAAATTTCCGAGAGGAATGCTATCCATACGAGGGACAGATAATAAAGACAGTGTATTTGGGTCACCGTAACTCTAAAGTATGTGAACATTTATTAAATGACGGCAGAAATCATATAGAATATTCTAAACGATTACGTAATGATAAGGTCATCAACTTTACTGCTGAATCAAATACTCCTAATGACATCAATATGCCAACGATTGTTACTATTTTGGATTCATTTACAATTTCAGACTAAGCCGGCGAAGCCGACACCTCATCCCCCTCTAAAAATAATATACCTTTACATGTAATGTAAAATAATGTAAAAGCGCGCGCGAACATATAAATAGTACAAATAGATATCGTACAACGTTCGCGTGTATGCGAGGTTTGGTGA
>PFEE01000071.1 GCA_002793745.1 Candidatus Roizmanbacteria bacterium CG10_big_fil_rev_8_21_14_0_10_45_7
CCGAAAAGATTGCGGAAAAACTTGAAGTGAGAGTGTCTAACGTTAAAGAAGTGGCTCAAATGGAAACCCGCCAAGACAGAAGGGAATACTTCCATCGACTGTCTGAGCACATGAAAAATCCGATGAGTGCCGAGCGACCGGCGGATCGGGCAACATTTACGAATCTTAAGGCCGAAATGTCGCAACGCGCGGTAAGTGGCGATAAACTGGCAAGCAGAATTTTAGAAGCAACCACGGCAAACAGAACTGAGGTACAGCAACGTATTCAGACCCTTGCCCAAAGCCGTCCTGCGGTTGCTCCCCTCATTGTCACGTTATCAAATACAGTGATGCGCGAGCGGACTGATATTGAGCGCGTTATGCAGACGTGGACTCAGTTATTGGTAAAAAATACCCAGCAGTTAACCTCCATTGCCCAGTCGGTCAAAACCACGGAGCAGTCAGTGCGTGATGTGGTGATCTCGCTACCAACCTTAATTGCCACCAATACTCAGAAAGAGATTATTGAAAAGTTGAGTGAAAAATCACAAACGAGTAAAGAGGTTGTTCGTGATATTATCCGTGAAGCGGTACATAAGAGCAAGGAATCGAGCGTATTAACGCAAATTGCAACCGAGAGCCATTCTGATGTAAGCGCGGTAACCAAGACCATTGAAACGATTGATAGGGCACTGGGTGCTGTAGCCAAGACTACAGCAGTTTCCCAAGCTCCTGCAATTGCGAAAGAAGTCGTTGAAAAGGTGGTCACCAGTATTGAGAAATTAGCCGCAACGACTCCTGCGGCTCAATTACCCGAAAAAGTATCTCAGGCAACAAATGTACCTGCGGTAACGGTACAGGCGGTTATACAACAAGTTGATGTAAACAGCCTTGCTACGCCTGCTCAAAAACAGGTCATGCAGGCAGTACAGAAGGCAACTCCCGCTCTAAAACAGACGGTCAAGAAGGAAGAGATTGAGGTAGATGAACTAATAAACGAAAAGGACACGCTTTCACTGGATGAATATGAAGAAATAAAACAATTGTGGATGAATCACTATCTCCATGGTGAGGTGCCGATCAGCGAAACCATCAAGACCCGTGAGGACTGGGTTAATCATGACAGTGTTTCAATAGAAAATATTCTTAATAAAATCATTTCAGATAACGAGGAAGTACGTATGGAGGGATTGAAAGAGGTTGCAGACAGCATTCCGTTCTTCGTACTGGCCGACATGTCCATTTCAGACATTGCCGTATATTTGAAAGCTAAGCGTGCGGCAGCTAAAGAGGTACTGGCGATTATTACCCGTGAGTCCGCGGTGAAACAAAAATTACAGGCTCAAATGCAAGATGAGGAGGTATTTAAAGAAAATCCCAAATCCCAAGTTCAAAATCCCAAAACCCAAACGCAAGCGATGGAACTGGATATAGATAAAAAAGTCCCGCTTAGCGGAACGAAGTCCGGATCTGATACAACACAATCCCCGTAGCAACAACTACATTAACGGACTTGTTGATGCCGTACATGGGTAACTCGACAATGCCGTCGGAAGCATCCATAACGTCTTTTTTTACCCCAAATGTTTCATTACCCACTACCAGAGCTGTTTTAGGAGGGTAGTTATAGTGGTTGTATGGAGTCGATCGCTCATCTTGTTCAAGGCTTACGATATGGTAGCCTTCGTGCTTGAGCTGCGTAATGAGTTCAAGGGTATTTTCGGCATGTGAGTAGGGAATATATTGATACAAACCTACCGATGAGCGTGCAATTTTAGGGTTGGGAGGCTCGCCTCGCGAAGCGGGCATGGGGGTGCCGCCGCAATGGTAGATATGGCTTACCCCCACTGCATCACCCACACGGTACATGCCGCCTACATTAAAGGTGTCGTAGACATCATCAAGTACCAGTACGATAGAGGGTTGCCCCACTTCGTCCGTCACTTTGTTTGGACTACGCGGGACTGCGTTGCCTTTACGGAGCTCACGCGCGAATGACATTGACAACGATGATACCATGTCTTAGACTATACATGCTACTGTAGGGTAGGCAAAACATTGAAGAGATTTTCCTACACAAGCTTTTTACAAGGGTAATATCCTTAAGGAAACTTAAGGAGAATATGAGAGGTTGTCATAACGAGTAATCAAGTGCGCCTCTTCCCATTTTCCCCTCGTGGGAAAATTTCAATGTTTAAGCTGCTTTACGGTAGCTTGTTTTATACTTAATTAATCTTCACCTATGGTACAAAAAACGATCACTGATGTTTCTAATGAGGAAGCGTTAGATGTTTCTGAGCTGCTTGAAGGAGGACGCGAGCCGAAGATTATTGTTCCGAAGGTCGAGCAGGTGCCACAATCAGCGCCACAACGCCCCATGGTGCACAACTTTGAAGATAGGATTCAGGATGACCTTAAACAGGCATTTGAGGTTCAAGGCTTTCTGGATATGGTAAACCCCAGCTATGGTTTTTTGCGTCCTGAGTTTGCCCCATCGAATAATGACATTTATGTTTCAATGTCCCAGATTCGTAAATTTCAGCTGAGGCAGGGAGATTTGGTACAGGGTTTAGCCCGTCCACCTAAGCAAAACGAACGATTTCATGGTCTGTTAAAAATAACCAAGATTAATGATCAAAATCTGAAGGGTGACACCATTGAGCGAAAAAAATACGAAACGTTAACCGCTATTTATCCCGACCGACAGATTGTTATGGAATATGATCCACAGGTACTGTCAACCCGTATTATAGATTTGTTTGCACCCATTGGTTTTGGTCAACGAGGACTAGTGGTGTCACCTCCTAAGGCTGGTAAGACGACTATCCTCAAAGAGATCGCAGCGGGTATATCTGCAAATCATCCGAAAGTGCACATTATTGCTGCACTCATTGGAGAACGCCCTGAAGAAGTTACTGATATGAAACGCTCTATTAAGGGTGAGGTGGTTGCGTCTAATTTTGACGAGTCTCCTGAACATCAAACAAAAGTTGCAGAATTGGGTCTTGAGCGGGCAAAGCGATTAGTCGAGATGGGCCAGGATGTGGTTATTATTCTTGATTCAATTACGCGTTTAGCGCGCGCATACAATTTGTGCGTGGGTCCATCGGGTAAAACCCTGTCCGGTGGATTTGACCCGGCAGCATTATACCCAGCAAAGAAATTTCTTGGAGCAGCGCGCAACTGTGAAGAGGGTGGAAGCTTAACCATTATCGGAACTGCCCTTGTGGATACTGGTTCACGCATGGATGACCTTATCTATGAGGAGTTTAAGGGTACGGGTAATATGGAACTGCATCTTGACCGCAAACTTGCCGACCATCGTATTTTCCCAGCCATTAATATTGAACGATCAGGAACGCGCCACGACGAGCAGCTTTTGTCTAAGGACACCTTTGCAAAAGTAAGCACGCTACATCATATGTTGTTGTTACTGCAAGATGAAGAGCGCTTAATTTCCTTGATTGATAAGCTGAAAAAAACCAAGACCAACAAGGATATTTTAAACGAGCTCAAAAACGGGTAGCTAAAAATATCGGTTTACAAAAAACATACCTTCTGATACTCTATGGGGGTATGTCTAAATCGGTACTTATTCATCAACGTATCAACCGTATTTCCGGTCAGCTTAAAGGTATTGATAACATGATTACCCAGGGGCGGGAATGTAAGGATATATTACTGCAAATCAATGCCATTAAGGCAGCCATCAATAACCTCGGACTTGAGCTTGCCAAGGGTGAGCTATGTAAAGTAGCACCGGGAGATTCAAAGACAGTCAATCAAATATTAACTGAAGTAAGCAGATTATGAAAACACAACTGGCTATTATTGGTGGGGGACCGGCGGGACTGGCTGCTGCTATTTATGCCTCCCGTGCTGGCCTAAAGCCGGTGCTTATTGAGGGTATTCCTCCGGGAGGGCAATTAATGCGCACTACTGACGTTGAGAATTATCCCGGTTTTCCCAAAGGCATTTTGGGGCCACAATTGGTAGCCAATTTTAGTGAGCAGGCGAAGCGTTTTGGAACCGAAATGGTTTCAACCAGCGTTTCAAGCATTACTGTTGATGAGCATAAACCTCATATTATTGCCTTAGAAAATGGAGAATCCATTACCGCGCATGCGGTCATTATTGCAACGGGCGCTGATGCACAATGGCTTAATGTGCCCGGAGAGAGTGAATTTATGGGTAAAGGCGTAAGCGCCTGCGCCACCTGTGACGGATTTTTTTTCCGCGGCAAGACCGTCGGTGTAGTGGGCGGCGGTGATACGGCCATGGAAGAGGCGCTCACCCTCTCAAAAATGGTAAAGAAGGTTATTCTTATTCACCGGCGTGACAGCTTTCGCGCCTCACGCATTATGCAAGAGCGAGTACTGACTACTGAAAACATAGAAATCATCCTGAACACATCAATTATTGAAATAAAAGGTGACAAAAAATTAACGGGCGTTATTTTAAGTACCCGCAAAGAGCTCCCGCTTGATGGATTGTTTGTGGCGATTGGTCACAAACCATCAACGGTATTTTTACAAGGATCAGGAGTGCTGCTTGATAAAAAGGGATACGTATACACCAGTGGTCGTATTGCGCTTGAGGGCAAAACAGAAGAGTTACCTGATGATCAGTTTAACTTTACCTATCAATACGCAACCAGCGTACCCGGCATTTTTGCTGCCGGCGATTGTGTTGACCACCTATACCGTCAGGCAGCCACAGCAATCGGCATGGGGGTTGCGGCGCAGTTAGAAGCTCAGCGTTATTTAGCGGACGCGCATGCGTAACCCCCCCATGGTGGCACATGATCTATTAACGGCTGTTCGAGGATTAGTAGAGGAAGCCGCTGGCATACTGCAATTAACACCTACAGAAATCGCACG
>PFEE01000017.1:0-2560 GCA_002793745.1 Candidatus Roizmanbacteria bacterium CG10_big_fil_rev_8_21_14_0_10_45_7
GCGATATTGTTATCGTGCAGGACGCAGACCTTGAGTACAGCGTGGATGACTACCCCACTATCCTTGAGCCGTTCTTGCACTATGGAGCTAATGTTGTCTATGGTTCACGGTTTATGGGCAACCGTCCGCATCGAATTCTCTACTTTTGGCATTACCTCGCAAACCAGTTTCTCACATTTTTGTCCAATCTTTACACCAATCTTAATCTCACAGATATGGAAACCGGGTGTAAGGCCTTTGACGGAAAGCTGATACGTACTCTCGCTACTTCACTGGAAAGTACGCGATTTGGCTTTGAACCAGAGATTACGGCGCGCGTCAGCAGAGTTCCGAATCTTAAGCTGTTTGAGGTGGGTATATCGTATTCCGGGCGAACCTATCAAGAGGGTAAAAAAGTGTCGTTTCTCGATGGTATATATGCCACGTATGCCATTCTACGCTACAACCTCTTCTAGGATAACTGCCTTAACGAATGACGCTGCCGTTCTTAACTGGCTGTGCAGGATGCAACAAGACGGGTATCGTGTCAGAAATAGCCGCCAACATCATGCCCTGACTCTCCAACCCACGTAACAGGCGAGGTTGAAGGTTGACGAGTACCGGAATCTGTTTGCCGACCAATGCCGATATATCAGGAAAATATTCAGCGATTCCCGTTAATATTTGACGCTCTTCTCCGTTGCCAATATCCACCATAAGCTTCAGCAACTTATCGGCTCCCTCTACCTTCTCGCAGGTCTTGATGGTACCAATACGTATGTCCAACTTTGAGAAATCATCAATCGTAATCATGAGGTATAGTATATACCATGAAGTACCTGGTGCGATACGTACGGGAAATAATGTACGGAGGAAACGACGGCATTATTACTACGTTTGCCATTGTTGCCGGATTTACCGGAGCACATATTAATGTCGTTGATAAAGCGGGCATCTCCATAATGCCGGTGTTGTTGTTTGGCCTTGCCAACCTGTTTGCCGATGGACTGTCGATGTCGCTGGGAAATTTCTTATCTATACGCACCGAGCGCGAAACAACAACCGATACGCGTCAGGGCGATAAGCACCCTATTATCTCCAGCGCCGTAACTTTTTGCTCGTTCATCGCGTTTGGGTACATTCCCCTTATGCCCTTTTTTCTTGACTATTATTCTCCTCAAATGCTTTTTGTTTCGTCTGCTCTTGCTACACTCTCAGCGCTCGTATTATTAGGTATGGTTCGCTGGAAGGTTACGGATAAAAATGCATTGCGGTCAATTGCGGAAGTGGTGGCGGTGGGAACCATTGCGGCAATCGCAGCGTTTTTGGTAGGAACCCTGTTTGCGACTGCCTAACGTATAGGTACAATAACACTGCCGTTAATATTCGTACGAAATATATACTCTTTTCCGTCTGCTTCAAGAACAATTTGATAGCCAGGAGTAATAACCTGAGTACAGGCTTGTCCCTCTTTTTTAACACCCAAGCATCCGTCTGGCCATTCGCGCTGAACACTCTGCACGAGCTGGATATTATCGGAACTAACCCCCAATTCACGCGCTAAATCACGTTTGGTGTACCCTACAATCAACGTATTCGTACCTTCTGGCAGGGAAAACTTTTTGTCTGGAAACGCGTCCCATATCGCCCACAACACTCCTGCTGTAATAATGATGACCAAAATCCACACAATGGGTTTCATCTATCTTTCAGCATACACTATAGAGCCCCCATGCAGCAACCGTAGGGCTGTCTTTAATCTCGTGGGCGCGGATCCGACTGGCCAACTCATCTCTACTTACCATCATCATCGTCATATCTGCCTCACTAGGCTCACGTTGTGGCTCTTGCACTTTTATGCAATCACGCGCCTCAAATACCCAAAATGTTTGCGTATGGTGCCCGGGAGCAAGCCATAATTGCCCTATTTTTTTCCAATTATTGCTTGCATAACCCGTTTCTTCCAACAACTCACGCTTCGCAGCTTCTCGCGGTTCCTCCTTATGTTCAACCGCCCCCATTGAAAATTCAAGCGATCGTGCTTTCATGGGATATCGGTACGACTCAACTAAAATATAGTTATCCTTCACAAGCGCAATGACTACCACGAACGGATTGGTCCGTTCAACCAGCTCATATTGGCCAGTAGAGCCGTCAGGAAGCACAAACTCGTCTTCACGTACCCGTATTCTTTTACCGGTGTAAGCGTAGTGCTGCTTGGTAGTTTTCCATGCGTTTACCATTACTTGTGTATTATATTGCTTTCTGTACTTTTTCCCAATACTGACTATTGCCCTTGAGAAGTTGTGCATACCAATACTCATAACCCCAATACCACAGTGCGTCCGGCACAAATTGCATGACCCACTGCACATTCTCACTAATATGCTTAGGCAAACAGCTTGTGCGCAATCCCCACGGCTCCGCCTGTAATTCGCTAATCCATACCTGTTTGCCGGCAGCTTTGATGTTCGAAAAAATATATTTAAGCTGTTCGTCGCTATCTGATGGGCCGCGATATCCCAGCGGCCCCGGTACACGGGGGTAAAGATCTACCCCAACAATGTCGGCTATGCGCAAC
>PFEE01000017.1:2572-4502 GCA_002793745.1 Candidatus Roizmanbacteria bacterium CG10_big_fil_rev_8_21_14_0_10_45_7
AGGTTGCGCTTCGTTAACTCATTGCCCCACAAATTGATAACAATGTTTCGCGTTCTGTCAAGACTGCGCACCAACGCCACTTCTTTGGCCAGCGTATCAAATGGAATTGCCCAATGGTGGGGGCCGCTTGGGTCAAGCGGCTCATTTTCAACCTGCCAATACCGGATGTGGTTTTGTTTCTTAAAATGCACAATAGCTTTGTTTATAAAAGCAAACAGCGCCGACTCAATGGAGACATCGTTCGGTTTTTTGTTAAGCCAGCGGGGGATGTAAAACTCGGGCCAACGCGGCGCCTTCATACCAACCGTCATTACTATATTAATGTCTTGGGTTCTACATTGTGCTACCAGCCTATCAAGCTCGTCAAACCTATAATTTCCCGGCGTTGTTTCTATTTCGCTCCAATAGCATCCCAACCGTATCCAGGTAAGTCCCAATTGCGAATAGGCTACGAGCGCTTCATATGGAGAAATGCCTATATGGTTCAGGTGGTGTTGGCTAAACGAAGATCCGACAATAGCGGTAGAATGCATTACTGTGAGCTTACCAAATAGAGAAAACCCCTGCCACCCCGAAGGCCTTACTCCAATACAAAAAAAGTTGGCCGACCTATTAGTTTCAGAAAAAACGATAGCGAAAGTCACAAGAAGGCATGGCAATCCAGGAAACAGGACATTTCAAACCGACGAGCGTGAAATGGGCATTATTGATTTTGCCCAAGAAGGAGAATTTGCTATTAAAGAACATGATTTTAATCCTGAGGCGCCGCTTAGTCCTTTATACATTAATCTACGCAACTTACCCATTGCCATCTCGCACCAAATCGGACTTGCTATGGCGCAGATTCCAGAAGATGGTCTCAAGCCAGAATGGTGTGTGGGAATTCCAGATGCGGGGATTCCTTTGGCTATCTCATACGCAACAGTCACCGGAATTGACTATGGACTTGCCCTACAAAAAGGTATAACCACCGATGGAAAAAGAAAAATCGAGCCCTATACGCGTCACCCTTCTTACTTTAAAGGTAAAGTGCGAATCATTGACGATGTAATGTCACAAGGACATTCTAAAATCGAAGCCGTTAACGCCCTTAGAAGTATTGGGTTTGAACCAACAGACCTTACGATACTCATTGACCGAGAGCAGGGGGGAAAAGCTTATGTTGAACGTGAATTGAATATTCTGGTGCGTTCTGTATTTACACTGACCCAGTTACTTGATTATTATCTTCGTACTGGCCAAGTTACTCAAGAGCAGTATGTGAGCGTTATGCAGTATTTGGATACATAGTATTACTCCTCAAGTATTTCAATACTGGTTACCGCAACCGGCTCTACCGGAGTTGATTGTTCAGTTCCCTGCGCGTTCATCTTCGTTGGAGCGTTCGCAATGGCGTCCAGTGTTTCGAGTCCTGCTGTTAGCTTGCCAAAAATAATATAGTTTTTGGGCAATCCATAGTCCTCATGCATAATAAAAAACTGGCTACCGTTGGTGTTAGGGCCTGCATTTGCCATCGCAAGAGTTCCCCGCGTGTACTCACCCTCAAACGGCTCGTCATCAAATTGATACCCCGGCCCGCCGGTTCCGTCACCCTTAGGGTCGCCACCCTGAATCATAAAACCTTTAATAACCCTATGAAATAGGGTGTTATTATAAAAACCTTTTCGCGCAAGCGTTACAAAATTATTCACCGTAATGGGCGTTGCTTGCACATTGAGTTCCACGGTCATATCACCGGCTCCGGTATGGATAATGGCAGAATATGACTTGCCCGCAACCAGCTCAGTATCGATTGTCGGCACAGGTGCTTGTGTAGGGGATAGTGATTGTGTATTTGTTTGTTTTGGTGTATTAGACATTGTCATCAGTGCAATTAATCCTAACGCAAATACGATAAGAAAACCAACGATAAGACTTTTCATGCACTGGT
>PFEE01000017.1:4511-7372 GCA_002793745.1 Candidatus Roizmanbacteria bacterium CG10_big_fil_rev_8_21_14_0_10_45_7
ATGTCGCTGTGGGCGCTAATGACTGTATGCTTTACTATGTCACTCACGATGGTGCCCAGGTGATCGGTCAGCAGCTCATGAAATGTTTTTCGTATGTCTTTTACCAGATTGATTCCTTGTTTGCTTTCAAGTAACTTCTTCTCTATCGGCAAGAGTTTTCCTTTCAAGCGCACAATAACCATATCATGAACAATGTACACGTGTGCTTCCTCAGGACCAACACCCAATACTGTGGGGTAAAATGCTGTCACTTTCTTACACAACATATCATCAATTTGGCCTTTAGTCATAGTGCCTCTCTATATGTAACGGCTATGTATGTTTTGTGTGGGCAAGAATTTCGTTTTTGATCTGCAACGCTTCTTCGGGAAGTACTGACGGAATGACTCCTTCGGTTAACGCCACTCCCGAAATACCGGCGGTTTGAATATAAACATTGGCAACATTGAATGCCCGTGCAATCGGGCCACGCAATATATCAATATTCTGTACCCGCTCATACGGGATAGTTATCTGCTTTTTCCACACAATTCCCTTTTCAATTTCAATACCGCTGTTGGTAAGCTGATATCGATAATTTTTGTATGCATTAGGGCCATACCACAACGGTATGACAATCACCAACAACACATACAACAGCACCAGTGAGGTTACTGCCGGAACCAAACCCACCACTCCTTCCTCAATAATGAACATAATCATGACAAATACCGGCATGGTAAAAATGAAGCCAAGCAAAAAGAAAGTACCAATAAGCGCATTAATGCCAAAAATTACCTGTGCTTCTGGTGCCAATTGTTTCATACTATGCAGTATATCACTAGCCGCCAAATTTATTACCCAATTTAGCTAGTCCTTCAAGTCCATTCTTACCATGAGCGGCGGCAGTAGAAAAATCAGTTTGCCAGTACCATGCCAACACTTCTGATTTTAGATGTGTTAGCCAATCTTGGTGTTTTTCATGTTGTAGATCGATAATAAATCGCCGCCATGCCAAATCATCGAGTACATATCCCTGATCACAAGCTGCTTCTTTTGCTCTTCTTCGCAGCAACATAAGCGTATGGATCTTGTTGGTGACCCTGCCCGTTTCTGTATCAATTTTTGATGCACGGTCTTTACGACGCAAACCTCCTGCCCCTGCAACAGGTAAACGCATAAGATAACGAAGACCGAAGTAAGCCGGGCCAAAACTGGGTAAACGAACAATCTCTTCCCCATTCTCTTCCATGCTATAGATCCAGGGCTGCATTGATTCCGGGTTTATGCATGGAGACGTGGTTGAGCCAAAACAAAACTGCGTTTGCCCGCTGTCATCAATATCAATACCCGACACCATTTGGCGTAGCCTGCTGCGTGGCTGCCAATGAGGATAGCGAACCGCCTCGGTGCTTACGATATGATGTGTATACCCCTCTTGTTTAAGACGCGTTTCAGTTTCTTTCACCACCGCATCAACATATGCTTTATCGGGGTGATTAACTATAATATCCATGTCGTCATAGGTACCGTTACTGCGCAGAGCAGTATAGTGAGGCGCTGTAGTGGGCACGTGAACCGTACGGGTGCCGTAATCAACGCCAACCTGGTCCATCATACCTAAATTAAACGGTTTTGCTAGAGCGCCTCCTACAAACAAAGGATTCAGCCCTGCCACCTCATACGTATCACGCACCGTAGTAAGCGTACCCAAATACTCCTGTTGACGAGGTATTTCCTTTATATATTCCGGATTTCCCATATGATGGCGGATAGTATAACAAGCATTCAATCTAAAATTTGTAGTGCATTGCTTGCTTTTTATGAAGAAAAAAGATAAGTTTTTTCTCTTCTGGTAACATTCGGTAGAGTATTCTCATACCCCCTCTTTTCCTTTTTTTATAGTCAATTTCACTATATTTTTTTTCAAGATGCGGGATAGTTCTTTCAATGTCCTCAGGAGTTGTCACTATCTGGCCAAGGCAATTTACTATACTTGATACTTTTGTCGACATGGACAGCCCGAATTTTCTAATGAGTATTTGTAGTTTATCTACAATTTCATCCAAACTATCACTGTCGATATCCACGAGGTTATCTCCTTCGGGACGATGTATATCCATCGTATATTGAACCCTCCAACCTTTTAAGGGATTGAATACTCTATCTGCAGTAACTACTGTAAGATCATCTGGTATGCTATCAGTTACCTGAGGTTCAGTCTCGGAATATAGATCCTCCTTTTGTTCCAGTCTCCTATATAAAGCTCCTTGTAACCCTTTATAATTCTGTATTAGCCATTGTAAGCTCTGGGTTTTGATAGCTTTGACTGCTCTTGCGGTATTACTATCTCTATCAGAACGATCCAAAATCGCCTGTCTATAACTATGAATTATACTTGCGAGTTCTGTAATTATTTTTTGTGTGCTATCACTTTCCACTTCTTGAGCAAGAATCTCCAATTCTTCAGGAGAAAGATCCATAAGTAGTGAGCCTAATTCATATCTTAAAAATCTCAATAATCTTTTATCCGTTTCTTTCAAAGGATGCCAGAGTTGTTCCATTGCCTGATCACTATTCATTCCCCTGAACACAGCAGCAAGTAGTTCTCTACTCAGTCCTCCAACTTGATCAAATTTGTTTTCCTCAAGAGCTTTCTCCAACCAAAGTGCACTCGTTTCCGCTTTTAAAGGGCTACGTTCAACAAATCGTCTCAAAAGATTAATTACTTTCTGTTCTCCATTTATGACACGATCAGGCTCATTAGGATCGGCCACCATATCCCTATAGGTATCAATATTGAGAAGGAATGAAACTAAACTACCACTGAGCCTTTCTGCTAAACTGCTCGCATTGAGTGATTTGAGCCAATCATCACATTT
>PFEE01000056.1 GCA_002793745.1 Candidatus Roizmanbacteria bacterium CG10_big_fil_rev_8_21_14_0_10_45_7
ACTATGGCATAGCCGGCATACACGGCAAGCAGAGGATACAAGGGAAGCAGGTAGCGCATAAACTTTACCGCAGACCGGCCAATTAGCAGAAAATACAGCAAAGCACTACCCAGTATCAGCAGGTGTAGCAGTAGCTCGTGGTTTTTGGAGCGGTGTTGTAGGGTATGGATCATGCCGTAGAGTACGAGCAAGGCATACACAGGCCCCAAACCCCATAGTACTATGTGCTTAAGCGGATACCAGTACGCCGTGGTGCTCACGTATTGCAGGGTATACGGGAAGATATAGGCATTGTTGTTCATGCGCAGCTGTAACGATATGTCGTTGATAAATTGCGCTATGTTAATAAATGCGTACGGCATAAACACCATACTAAATCCCAATGTCAAAGCTCCAAAAAACAGAACCCTCGGCCAAAGGCCGATCGTCCGATGGACGAAGTGCTTATACATGATGACTGCTGCAGCTATCGGAATAAACAGGATGCCGGTAAATTTAGTGGTAATGGCTGCTGCGCATATAAAAGAGATGAAGATGATCGATGTCCAGCCTGGATTTTTTTCTTGCACATACACAATTAACTGGTGTAACAGGGCTATGAAAAAAAACGTCAGCAGGGGATCAACGACAAAAAAATGACTATTTTGAATAGGGAACACAGCGATTGCATACGCTAAGCTTCCCCAAAGGGCAATGCGTTGGTTTTTCCATAACCGTTGGGCAATCAAATACACCAGTAGTACTGAACCGGTATCAAAAAGCGCCGATAGTATGCGTCCCACATATAACTGTCCCGCGTAGGTTGCCAGATGAGTGTGAAAGAGTGCGTCCGCAGCTTGGGTAATACCGGCAAGCAGATAAACCGGAAAAGAACCATAATTAAAGAATTGGGGATCGATCGAGATCGAGCTGCCAAAAAAAGTGATGCGTTGCGCAACCATTGTAAGCATGCGCTCATCAGGGTGTAGATGATATCCGCCGTCCCAGTCAATGCCAAATAGGCGAAGAGCCAGGGCTGCAAGAATCACAAAAATGAGCATACCGATATTGTATCGCATTACTTTTGTGTTATACTTAATTCTATGTTTAACCCATTTAAAGCTATTGGCGATATGCAGCAATTCCAACAAAAAGCACAGGCTATGCAAAAAGCATTAGCCGCAGAAGAAGTTATTGTTGAACGAAACGGTGTTCGTATCGTGATGACCGGTGACCAAAAGGTAAAAGAGATTGAAGTTGATGGTGTTATGGAAAACCGCATTGCCGAGGCATTTGCCGAAGCAATTAAAAAAACTCAGGAGATTGCAGCACGTAAACTCATGGAGATGCAGGAACAGGAGTCGTAATTTTTTTCTCAATCAGTGCAATGGCATCGCGCACATTGGGTGCACCCGGATTATATTTTATAAAGTGTTTATCCACGCGGTTATAAATCCATACAATACAAGCGTTCGTGTTGTGTGCTAGGTATTCAACAATATCCCAGTTATCCTCGACATAATAATCAAGCTGCAGATCCCGTACCATTCGCTGTTTAAATAAGTGTGCCTGCTCATCGCGATCATTGTAATGAATAATGGATGGGTCGATTTTGATTCCGTAAAGACGTAATAAGAAAAACAGATCACCAGCCAAGAATTTTTGGCGGGCAGTTATTACTTTCACATCAAAACGTGGATCGTGCAACATGGCTTGAAATTCACGCATTCCCACATTGGGCATAAAGCTGCTTGCATGAACAGCGCGCATAATCAGATGTGATGCAGGGTTTTTTGACACAAAAAAGGTGGTTTTGGGAACATGCAGAATATGGGTGCGGATGGCGTCAAAAAGGGGACGTAGCAGACGAACGGGGTTATAAAACAATACCCCGTCAAAATCAAAGCCTACTCTGACTTGATATTTATCCTGCACGACCATCTGCCTATTGTACTATAATAAAAGCATATGCAATCCATGACCTATTTTGCCGGAAACGCTTCGCCTAAAGTCGGCGAAGCGGTTTCTGCCCGGCATGGAGGAACCCTGGGCAAGAGTGAATTGGTGCGATTTGCCAATTCAGAAATAAAAGTACGAATCCTGCAAGAGGTTACCGATACACCTTGCGTGATCATTCAATCATTATCAAACCCAACCAGTGAACGGGTGTTAGAGTTGGCATTTTATCTTGACGCACTCCGGCGTGAAGGGGCAGCTTCGGTTGATGTGATTATTCCGTATCTGGGCTATGCACGGCAAAACATACAGCACTTGCCGGGTGAATGCGTTTCGGCGCACGTGATTATTTCACTGATAGAATCATTAGGGGCACGAAGCGTTACTACGATTGATATTCATGATGAGGCAACTGCCGGTGTATTTACCGTGCCGTTTACTAATCTATCAGCCTTACCCTTACTGGCCCATGAAATGAAAAAGACGATAGCAGTGGAACATACACTCGTAGGTTCGCCTGATCAGGGAGGAGTGGAGCGCGCCCGTGGGTTTGCAGAGGCATTTTACGAAGGAGGCACGGCACCTGATCTTATCGTCATTGAAAAAAAGCGGAATCTTGAGGGCGTCCATGACTCACAGGCCGTTGAGTTGTATGGGGACGTTACCGGAAAAGACATTATATTAGTTGATGATGTGGCAACCAGCGGCGGCACCATGCTTCACGCAGCCCAGCTGTGTTTGGATAAGGGCGCGCGTCAGGTGTATACAGCGGTGGTGCATGCCGACTTTGGGGAGGGTATTATAGAGAAAATAGGCAACGCTAAGCTATTTCAGGGTTGGTATACCACCAATACCATAGAAGAGCCCAGCAAAAAGTTAAAAGCATATCCCTTATTTCATCAAATCGGAATCGACAGCCTGTTATGAAACTACCTGCACCTATTACCGAGTTAATTGACCAATTTGAAGGGTTACCGGGTATTGGCCACAAAACCGCCAGCCGATTGGCATTTTATATGCTTAATATTCCGACTGAGCGATTAAACCGTTTTGCAACGGCCTTGTCGGAGTTAAAAACAAAAACAAATCGCTGCAGTCGTTGCTTTAACTTGACTGACACACCTCAGTGTGCCATTTGTACCGATCCGGCACGCGACAATTCATTATTGTGTATTGTGGAGGAGGTGCTTGATTTAGTGGGTATTGAGCAGACGCGCAAATACCATGGCAGCTACCATGTGCTGTACGGGCGCATTGATCCGCTGAACAATATGGGACCGGATGATATTTTAATTCCTCAGCTTATGAAACGGCTGGCTCAAGAGTCTAAAAATATTCGCGAGATCATCATTGCGACCAACCCCACCATGGAAGGGGAAACCACGGCTATGTATTTAAAAAAGATTATTGATGAATATGCTGCCCAGCATAAACTGACGACCAAAATATCACGCCTGGCGTATGGGTTGCCCATGGGTGCCAGCATTGAATTTGCCGACTACGGAACGTTGGGACGGTCTTTTGAAAATCGCAACCCATATTAACCTTATCCTATAACAAATGCCTCTAGACAATTCTTGATTGTCTCTGTTAGTTGGTCAATAATGTACGTAATTACGGCAATTTTTATATAAATACCGTGTATAATCGGATGTATGGCTACGATTTTTTCGGGCATTCAACCATCGGCCCAGGCTCCCCATATCGGCAACTACATTGGAGCGCTTAAACAGTGGATAGAGTTGCAGAGTGGCAATGACGCGCTATACTGTGTGGTTGATTTGCACGCGCTTACGGTTCCGCAGGACCCTAACAAGCTGCACGAATCAATTGATCAAACCTACGCGTTGCTTCTCTCTATTGGCCTTGATCCTGAAAAATCAACGGTGTTTGTGCAGTCTCATGTACCGGCGCATGCGCAGCTGGGATGGGTATTGCAAACCATTAGCACCATGGGTGAGCTATCGCGCATGACGCAGTTTAAAGACAAGTCGGCAAAGTTTAAGGATTCCATTCCCTCGGGCTTGTTTACGTATCCCACTCTGATGGCAGCTGATATTGTACTGTATGATACGCAGATTGTTCCGGTGGGTGAGGACCAAATACAGCATGTGGAGCTGGCCCGCAATTTGGCGCAACGGTTCAATAACCGCTTTGGTGAAACGTTTGTGGTTCCCCATGTGCAGATTAAAAAAGAAGGCGCCCGCATCATGAGTCTCTCTGATCCCACTAAGAAAATGAGCAAGAGCGACGAGAACAAACATGCGGCAGTTTTTTTGAATGACACGCCGGATATGATTGCTGAAAAGTTTGCCCGTGCTGTAACTGATTCACAAACCGAAATCATATTTGATCCGGCTCGCAACGGTCTTTACAACTTACTATTGATCTACAAAATACTGACCGGCAAGTCGGAGATGGAGATTGAACAGGAATGTGCGGGCAAGGGATACAAAGAATTTAA
>PFEE01000016.1 GCA_002793745.1 Candidatus Roizmanbacteria bacterium CG10_big_fil_rev_8_21_14_0_10_45_7
CCAATCATCGGTATTTTTTTATTGTCATGCACCCAGTCAAACAAAATCTCAAAAACCCCCAAACGGCCGGTACCGATAAATGTCTTGGGGCGGATAATGGTTACATTCAATCCCTTGTTTATATATTTCCGACATACTTTTTCTGCCATGATTTTGCTTTCTCCATATGGCCCCACGCCCACCAGGGGAGCCGATTCATCAATCGGGTGTATTTTGGGAACGCCATAGACGGCAGTTGAAGAGATATAAATGACGCGCTTTACCTTGTTTTGCAACGCAGCCCGCAATACTCTTCGAGTACCATTGACGTTCACGTCATGGATTTCTTGCGGTGGAGCCAGTGGGAGCGCGGCAGCGGCATGAATTACCACATCAATACCCCTAGTAATTTCTTTCATAAGATATGAGTCGCGTATATCACCTCGCGTAATGTGTGTGACGCCCGGATACTCTTTCTTATCAATATCATTGATATCCAAAAGAGTGATTGACGCGTTTTGCTTATCCAAAAAACGAGCAAGATGGTAACCTAGAAACCCGGCTCCACCGGTAATCAGTATCTTCATAGGTAGCGGTAGGCGTTGGGTATAAAGGTAATCACATCACCCACCGAAAACTTTCCATCGTTATTAGGATCAAGCGGCAGCATACGCTTTACCGATACCTCATTGCCATCTTTTTGAATCGTCACATACGACTGGCGTGGAAGATAATAGGGACGCAAAACAACAATACGGTACTCGCGGCCCACAATTAAATTAGGCACCCTGTCCAAAAATATCACCCCATTTTCTGCAATGACGTCAACCTGGCGAAACACCATGCGCTCCTCATTATCAAACAACTGCACTTCGTATTGATCAACACTTGACCCGAAGCCAAACAAACGTTGTACTAATATTTTTAGGCTTATTTTGGGAATGACTTCCATATTCCAGGCATAGACCTGCCCAATGGATTCGGATCCCTGCACCAACTCAACATTAGCCTTTGATTGTGACTGCTCTGTGCCGGTCGTAATACTGACACTCACTGCCGCCTCAGTCCCCGGTTCAATGGGTTGGGAAGGCTGCGATACCCGTGCCGTCGTACCTTTCGGAAGATTATTAATCGCAATACGGTAATCCATGCCGTCAATAATTGCCTGGCCTTCATTTTTAATACGCATGGTAAACACAATGGTCGAGGCGCTCGTTAATGCGCTGGGCATATCGGACATAACTTTGAGCGAATGATGTTGGACCGGCGCACCCTTTGCCTTTTCAATAGCCTGTACGGCCTGGTATACCGGATAAAATTCGTGCATTCCCTGTTTTTTCCACGAGAAGCCTAAAAACGGTTCCGATTGATAACTCAACACAAACGGCGTCACGGCAACCACCCGCTCATCCTGCAGCCAGAGATTTCGATACGCCGTTACCATATATTGGGACACGTCTTCTTCGGTTATACTGCCGCTTCTCCATCCGGTTTCGGTAATAAACACGGGGAGCGGCTTGGAAATACCCAGCGAGGCCAGATATGACAATTCCCATTCGTATCCGCCGATGCTAATGCGTCCACGGTTATAGGGACTTCCCGCAAAACCGGGATTGGGATAGGCGTGCGACGATAATCCGTCAATCAGCTCATTCCACGTCCCACCGTCCACCTCTGAAAACATCCGTGAGTAAAAATTACCGGCATCCTCATAAGCAACACCTTGAGACGGAGCGGACAGATCAAGCCCTGCCAGCATAATAAAATAGTCGCTTCCTGCTGCCCTCAGTTTTTTGGCAAAGCCCGCGGATACCTTCGCGTACTCCTCGGGGTTAACCGCTCCACCCCATTCAGAGGCATGGTTAGGCTCGTTAAACAATACAATGTAGCGATTTTTTACCACCCAGTTCAGCTGCTGAAAAAATGCTATCCAAGCGTCCGCATCATCTGCACTGGGCTTGCGCCATACCGATCCCTCGGGTTGCGTGGCAATACGAATAATGGGAATAAGCTTGAGGCGGCGCATTTCATTAAATATTTCCTGCCATTTCCCTACATTACGGTCGTTTTCCTGAATGACTACCGTAACATACCCCCATTGGCCGCCGGAGCTATTTACGAGCTGTGCTGCAGAGTGCAAATCGTCTTTATTAGGTACCGCCAAATGAATCCCAAATTTGTTGTTGGCAACACTGGTGGGATTGGTTGCAGCATACACGGATTGCCCTGCCGTAAAGGCAGCCATAACACACAACACAATACATACAAAAATGAGCTTGCGCATATAGGTACTATTTTAGCATGACCCGCGTGCTAAAATATGGCAGAACAAAAAACTCGGGGACTAGCTCAGATGGTAGAGCGCACGGTTCGGGACCGTGAGGCCAGCAGTTCAAGTCTGCTGTCCCCGACCAACTATTTCTACTTGCAAACCTACTAGGTTCGAAATTATAATGCCCGTGTGAAAGACATAGGATTTGTAATCATGCAGATAGGTAATGCTGAGCTTGACGAATTATACAGAGGTTATATCGCCCCTACGCTTAGCGCCGCAGGCTATGAGCCTAAAAGAGTGGATAAACACAATGACGGAGAACTCCTAAAACCAAAAATAACTGAGTTCATTTCCGAAGCCGGTATTATAGTTGCCGATTTAACCAATGAAAGACCAAATGTGTACCTAGAGGTTGGTTATACAATGGGGCTCGGAAAATATAGAAACCTCATCTTAACCTGTAGAGAGGATCATTACCACGGCAGCCCAAACTATGATAGTGGCAAACACCGAATACATTTTGATCTTAATGGGTACGACATACTGTTTTGGTCACCAGACAAGAAAAAAGAATTTGCCACCGAATTATTGAAAACGATAAAACGAAGGACATATATTACCCAACCTTCGAATGAGGTTAATTTCGATGAAGACTGGTTTACTGATCATAAAAGTAAATCATTCAAGGGTCTACACAATCAAGGATTGTCCGGTTATATGGAGGTGATGTGTAGCTTGGACGGGGCATATGGCTTTAATCAAATACACCTACGAGATGCAGCTAGAGAAGCTCCAATAAGCACATTTGGCTGGCCAATTGGAGCGTTTATGAACAGTGAACCATTCAAACCTAGACCTGTAAATGATGGCATAATTGCAGAAATAGTAACACCGGAAAGTGACTGGGGCAAAACGTATGACTATTGGGCAATTCGAAGTAATGCATCATTTTACTTACTGCAAAACCTTTTCGAAGATACTCGTGGCAAGCAACTTATTTTTTTTGATACAAGAATTGTAAGGATAACTGAAACAATCCTCTATCTAGCTAGACTATATCATCAGCTTAAAATAAGTATTACAACACCTTTACACATTACAATAGCACACGGTGGACTAAGCGGAAGGACTATCAGAGCAGCAGGACGCCGGATGATCTTTTTGGAACGCACATCTACACAAGATAAGGTTGTAACAAAAATAGATACTACCGTGGGAGAACTCGAAGCAAAATTGACGGATCATGTTGAAACAATAACCAAAGACTTGTTTGTACTGTTTGATTACTTTGAACTTGAGAGAACAATTCTTGAGGATATCGTTACTAATTTTGTTAATGGAAAAATCTCATAAGCAACTGACTCGCCTATTTGATATGTACTATAGGATATAGTACAATACCCTTGCTCAATTGAGCACGTTCTTTTCAAGCATAGAGCGCAAAAGGAGGAATTTTATGCGCAAGAAGTATGAACGAAGGTCACGCCTACGGCGACCAAGCCGTCAGGCAGAAAAGATCAACCACGTTATTTCCCAAATAGTCGTGGTGCTGTTTGCCATCTTTCTTTTTCTGGTGGTGATGGCCTGGGTTGGAACACTCATACCATCGCCCATGTACCTGGCCGTAATCGGGAACGAACCCGAACGGCCCGTGTGGCACCTCGTTGCCTCAAAGCAGGAGCTGCAAGGCTTCGGGGTTGAGCCGGCTTTTACGGCTCAGTTTACGTATTGGTCAGACCCCTATGCATTCAAGCGTCTAGGGGCGATCGGAAAACTCTGGCTCGACACCAGAGAAATGGATGTCTGCCTCGTAGTCTTTGGGCAGCCGGTAAGCTCGGTTTGTCCGCAGTGGCTCTGGGATAGATAACCATCGGCAGCAGGCGGCTCTCAAGAGTCACCTGCTGCCAAACAACACAAATTATCCACTCATGCTAAGATAACCCTTGAATGAAAAAAAATGATTATTATTTTTTGAGTTTCCTTTTCCTTCTTATAGTTATGTACTTCTTTAACGCATTTTCTATTAATTTTATTAATGATGATTTTTATTTTCTAAAAATTTCCAAAGTTGAAACGCTTTCTGATATTGCTGCATTTTTTTCACCACTGCGCACTACCTTTTACCGGCCACTGGCAAGTGAAGT
>PFEE01000067.1:0-3335 GCA_002793745.1 Candidatus Roizmanbacteria bacterium CG10_big_fil_rev_8_21_14_0_10_45_7
ACCAGCATGATGTATTGGTGTTCATGGATGAGATTAATTATGAGCAGTACGAAGTGCCGGTACTGTTGGCAGAGGATATTGCGGGCCTTTTAAAAGAAGGGCAATCAATGTATGTGTTGCTTCATGAGGGAAAACCGATTGGTGTTATCCCTCCAAAAAAAGTAGTGCTTAAAGTGGTGGAGGCGGATGATGCGGTAAAAGGCGACACGGCAACTAATGCCAAAAAAAGCGTAAAAGTTGAAACCGGTGCAAGTATTCTAGTACCTCTCTTTATTAAGACCGGTGACACTATTGTGATTAATCCCGAAACAGGCGAGTATACCGGCCGCGAAAACTAAAATAATCTCCAAATCCAAAATCCCAATTCACAAAGGAAGATTTTTTTTGGGATTTAGTTATTGGGATTTAGAAATTAGTTAGCAGATATAATTTGATTAATTGCCTCAGATAGTTCGTTATAGCTTCCTTCGAATTTTACCCCGTTAATAAAGAAGGTCGGTGTTGCGTTGACGCCAACGGCATTCCCATCAGCCATATCGGTATTAATTTTCTCTTTAAATTTTTGTTCATCGAAATCAGTTATGAATTGCTCTTCGTTTAGTTTCAACTCCTGTGCGTAGCCGATAAATACTGCGCGCAGATCGGTACTGTCGCTCCATGCATTTTGAGTCTCATATAGCTTGTCATACATTTCCCAGTATTTACCTTGTGCTCCGGCAGCCTCGGCGGCAAGCGCGGCAGGGAAAGCATTTTTATGTGTATTCACCAAAGGAAAGTTGCGTGCCACAAACGTTATCTTCCCCTTATTATCTTTCAGTATTTGTTTCACAATGGGGTAGGCAGCTCCACAGGCAGGACATTGCAGATCGGTGAACTCAACTAAGGTAACCGGCGCATTTTTTACACGGATGCTATTGCTGTTCGGTCGAATCAGCAGGGATGTGTCCACTTTTTTGGGCTCAACAACTTTATTGCTGAACAGGCTTACCGCATAAATAACACCTACTAATATAGCAAGGGTAATAGTTCCGATACCGACGAGTGTTTTGGTTTCGCTATTCATATTTTTTTCGGTATAACAACATACAGATAGTTATGATACTAAATGCGGCAAAAGAAAGAAACGGAATAGTAATAAACCCAAACCATTCAATAAATTGGGTAGTGCATGAAATGCCCTGAACACATGGTGCTACACTTTTGGGAATCAACTGGTAATACAGTAAGTTGTGATACAAGGCAATAAACAACCCCATTACGCTTAAGGGAAGCACGTACCAATGAATATGTTTGTCTTTGCGTGCAATGCCGATAGCCAGAATAATGACCAGCGGGTATAGGAAGATGCGCTGATACCAACATAGCACGCAAGGAGGAAATCCCAACACATTGCTAAATATAAGGCTTCCTGCGGCGCCAATCAGCGCCTGTATCCAAGCAACGTACAGTAATGGTTGTTTCATGAAAATAATTTTGAACTGGGAAACAGTATGACATCTGACAGTTTTTGGTAACCTCCCATAACCATTAATAACCTATCAATTCCCATGGCGGCACCGCAGCAGGGAGGAATGCCGTTTTTCATAGCATCAATAAATCCCTGGTCGGGAATAATGGAGCTTTTTTTTAATTCAGAACGAATACGTATTTCTTCCGCTAAATTTTGTTCTAACGCTGCGCCGTCTCCTAATTCGGCACACCCGTTTACCAATTCAATACCATTTAAGTACAGTTCAAAACGCTGGGCAATGCCGTTTTTGGACGCAGACAAGGGAGATTGTATGGCAGGAAAATCCATGAGGAATGTGGGCGTTCCCCGTGTTCCCATATTGGGCTCAAGGTACTGCACATACAGCTGGGTAAATCGGTCAGAGGAAAGTGAATCAAACGTCTTTCCTTTAAGCTCAGAGGCTGGCACGAATTTTCTAAACGCTTCCTCCATACTGATACGCTCCCACGGCGTATCTGTATAGGCGGGAGGCATGACGGCTTTAAGCATAGCTTCTGTCTCCTGCATAAACGCCTCATAGTCCGGGCAAAGTCGGTACCATTCAAGGATGGTGAATTCATGGTTATGCACGCCGTCCATGGGCTCGTTATTGCGGAATGCCTTACCCAAATAAAACAGGTTGCGATGTATACCCATACTTAATAGTCGTTTTAGATAAGCCTCCGGCGAAGCGGTTAGGTATGCAGGGACGGGTTTCATATGCGGTGCTATAAAGGTAGTGCTAAAGGTATCCAGATAACTTTCGGGAATTAGTGACGGAACCAAAACCGGAACATCAACTTCCAAATATGAATGCTCCTGCAGAAATGTTCGTAGGTTATAGTTAACACGAGATCGTTCCTGTAGGGTTTGTATATAGTGGTCCATTCGGTATTTAGGCGTGATCCATACTTGATAATCCGGTAGCACCTATGGCAAGTGCCAGAAATAACAGCATGAATGCTACCCCTTTTCCGCCGTTTACTATTTTATCTGTTACTTCTTTGCGTTTCTCGGTTGATGTAGTGAATTGAGATATATTGTTCAGTAATTCTTCTAGTTGTTGTGCAGTTTGTTGGGATGTCCCCAGCCATTCAGTAATGGTTTTTCGAGATGCCTCATTAGGTTGCTGTTGGGAAAGAGCACTAACATAGGCTTTATATTGTTTGCTTAATTCATTCATCTGAGAACGGGTTGCGGAATCCATTTTTAGCGCAATGCCGTTCTCGGTCATTAAGGGCACAAAGCGGTCAAGGTCTTCGGGCATCAGCAGCGCTCCGTTCCCCAGTTGAGAAAGCATTGCCATTTGTTTGTTGGCTAGATCAATGTCCGCTTGAGTCAATTGATTGCTGGTTCGCCGAGCCTCGGCGGCCTTCATAATGCTATTCATCCGCTCCTGAGCTAAGGCATTAAATGCACTTCGTGGTATAAACCCTGCATCACTCACCATGCGCCCCAATACCAATTTTTGACGCTCTGCTTTAATGGTGTATTCTTCATCAGTGGGATCTAAGTGTTCAAATGCAACACCCGCCAGTCGTTCAAAATTTTCGAGTCGGGTTATTTCCGGTGGGAAAATATCAGGCGTATCCCGGAGCGCATGATGTACCTGTTGCAATGACGCCATCAGTTGTTCGGGTGATTCAGCGGGAGACGCAAACGCATTTCCTAAGTAGGGAAGCACCGGGGCCAGTATGCCTTGCATAACCATATGCGCATGCTGTTTGGGAAGCTCAGATGAAAAGTGTGATTGGACGCCTTTTTTTTCGGGAAGTGGAGTTGAAGGTCCAATCACCACGTCAGTTTTAGGCGGAGTAGTAGTGTGTTGGGTTTGTTGTTCAATATG
>PFEE01000067.1:3351-4317 GCA_002793745.1 Candidatus Roizmanbacteria bacterium CG10_big_fil_rev_8_21_14_0_10_45_7
GATACCGCCTAGTATACCTAAATTCTTCTTGACATTAATCACAAAAACCTACAGTATGTTACTTAACATGGCGCAGAATGTTGTTTTTAATGAGGAACAGAAAAAAGAGGTAGAAAAAGAGCTGGCACTGCTGGCCCTCCAACTTCTTGAAGAGAATATTTTTACCCCGGCAAAAGGGACTGAATTTAGTGAATATCTGCTTGACAACCTTGAATTTATTGAAGACGGAGAAGACATGCTGGATATGCTGGTCGAGATTCATGAGGATTGGGGCGTTACCCATAAGATGTTGGTTGATTTGCTTCAAAAATATATACAGCTGGCAGAAGGGCAGGGTGAATCTGTGCCACGACCCTCGATGGATACCAAAAAAGTGGAAGACATTAAAAGCAAGTTAGCAACGCTTGCAAATTTATCATAACGGTATGGCATCAATGAACGCGGAAGTACAAACCAATGCACTCCAGGCAATGGGAATAGGGGGGCAAAAAGAATTAATCGGCAAGCTCAGAAAAGAAGTATGGGCTGGCTTTTCACCAACTGACGCTCTTAAGCGCATCGCGAATGTTAGTGAGCGTACCACAGCAGAAAACCATATTCAAAAAACGGTTCCTGATGCTTTTGTTCAGTTTGACGCAGGAACCGGGACATGGATAAAACCTCGGACTGGTGGCAATGCCAAAGAAGTTGCGTTGGCTACGCGATTAACCCATAGTCAGGAAAATTTGTCCATGTGGCATGAATTGCAACTACGGGGATCAGAAGGACTAACACCTACGCAAAATGCGTCATTGGGAGTATCATTGGCAGACGCGAGTAAACAGGTTTTTGGCAGTGACTTATTTAATGGGGTTCCGGCGAACAAAATAGCTGAAGGATTAATCTCAATTGTTAACTCACAAACCTACCGTGATGCGGTAAAAGATAAATTGACTGCCGTGTTTATGAAAGCCGGTACGTTTGATG
>PFEE01000049.1:0-4272 GCA_002793745.1 Candidatus Roizmanbacteria bacterium CG10_big_fil_rev_8_21_14_0_10_45_7
CGCTCTCATTGACTTTTTAATCATTGCTGCCGTTGTCTACTTTATCTTTAAAAAGCTCGGCCTTGAAAAGTTGGATAAGAAAAAAGAGGAAAAGAAAAAGTAACAACTGCTATGAAGTCTTCATATATTGTTGTATTTGGATCAGGTGAATTGGCCAAAACAGGTACTCAAACGCATACGGCCATTGCGAAGCAAACCAATATGAAAGATCCTCGTGTGGTTATTCTGACGACACCGGTTGGATTTCAGCCCAACAAAATTAATTTAGCTCAAGAAATCAAGGATCATATGGAGCAAGCTCTCTATAATTACCACCCTCGCGTCAGCATATTGGATATACCTACTCGCAAGGAAGCCAATGATGAGCATGTGGTATCTGCAATAGCGGGTGCTGATTATATTTATTTCGGAGGCGGAAGCCCGACATATCTCATCAAGACTATTTCTGACACGTTACTCTTAAGACGAGTCATTGAAGCGGTGCATAACGAGTGGGCGTCGCTGTCGCTTGCATCAGCATCGGCCATTGCATTTTCGCGTTGGAGCCTGCCGGTATATGAAATTTTTAAAGTGGGTGAGGATCTGCATTGGGTAGAGGGACTCAATATTTCCTCATTATTGTCGTTGCCTACCACCTATTCATTTTTACCACACCGGAATAACAATGAGGGCGGCACTAAACTGGACACTTCATATTGCTACATGGGAGTTGACCGGTTCAAAAAATTATATGCACTGTTGCCCGACGCAGAAAAGGAGGAAGTGGTGTATGGAATCGATGAACATACTAGTCTTATCATCAATGTACAGACCAATGTATTGCAGTCATTTGGCAAGGGATCGTACAGCGATTTACATTTGACAAATACGATATAACGTGTAGGATAGGCCTTAATATGGCAAAAACTAACAGCTCTTCTTTCTCGGACATGATGAAAAAGTTGGATGACACCCTGCAGGAGTATCTGGTAAAGAAAGCTCCCGCGTTACCCGATAGCGTTAAAGAAGTCATTGTTTCTATTGGGCCTTGGGTTATGTTGGTATTGGTAGTTATGTCGTTGCCGTTACTCCTTTTTGTATTTGGCTTGGGAGCTGTGGTTGCACCATTCGCATTCTTAGGCGGTATCACTGCCGGCACCAGCTTTGGCGTAACTATGATCGTTTCATTGGCTGCATTGGTATTGGAAATTATTGCACTGCCGGGCCTGTTTAAACGCAGTATGGGCTCATGGCGCTTGCTTTATTACAGCGTGCTTATCACGGCAGTAGGAAATCTGATCTCATTCAATTTAGGCGGTTTGATTATCGGAACATTATTATCGCTCTATATCTTGTTCCAGGTAAAAAAACTGTATAAATAATCATGGGGTTTGACCCATATACTGCCCTCTGGGTTTCGTACTCGTCCTTATCTGATTTTACTCAGTGTCCCCGTTCGTATTACCTGAAGAATGTTTATCGTGATAAGGCCAGTGGCAAAAAAATAAAGTTGGTAAGCCCTCCGCTTTCGGTAGGTACTGCGGTTCATGAGGTTATAGAAATGTTGGCTTCATTAAAAACCGATGCACGGTTTAAAAAACCGTTGTTGGTTAGTCTTGATGAAGCGTGGCAAAAAGTGCATGGAAAGCTTGGTGGTTTTTTTACGGCAGAAACGGAAGATGTGTATAAGGAGCGGGCCAAGGCAATGCTGCGCCGAGTTACCGAACATCCAGGGCCGGTTGCACGCAAGGCGGTTAAAATAACCATGAGCCTGCCCCATTACACCTTTTCTGAGCATGATAATATTATTTTATGCGGGCGCATTGATTGGCTTGAATATCTGGAAGAGTCGGATAGCGTGCATATCATTGATTTTAAAACCGGCAAAGGCGACGAGCCCGGAGACTCGCTGCAGCTACCCATTTATTATTTATTGGTAAAAAATTGTCAGCGTCGTGCAATTGCCAAGGCCAGCTACTGGTACCTTGACCGCAGCGATGACTTAAGCGAGCAATCGCTGCCCAATCCTACGGAATCGGAGAGCCGAATAATGGAAGTAGCAAAGCAGATAAAGCTTGCAAAGCAGCTTGACCGTTTTAAGTGTCCCAAAGGTAAAAAAGGGTGTCTGTATTGCCATCAGTATGAGGCTATTCTTGAGGGAAATGCGGAGCTGGTAGGTTCGGACGAACGGTCGCTGATGTACGCTCTGGATCCGTCATTGCAGGATGAGCAGGGCGGGAGCATTATTTTGTAGGTTGCCTTAAGTTGAGCGCTATGATATAGTTTTTAAACATGGATCGAATACTCGTCACCGGAGCTTTCGGACAAATAGGTACCGAGCTGGTGCCGGCACTGCAAAAAAAATATGGCTTTGACGCGGTTATAGCCCATGGCCACAAAAATGTTCCTCCAGATATTGATGTAGAAGTAGTGAAATTTGATATTCGCGAAGAGGGAAAGCTTGAGGAGACGATTAAGAAATACAACATAAAAACGATTTACCATATGGTGTCGCTGCTTTCGGCTGTTGGTGAGCGAGACCCCAGCGTAACCTGGGACATTAATATGAACGGCCTTAAATTTGTTCTGGATTTGGCTGTAAAGCATTCCATTAGAGTTTTTTGGCCTAGCTCAATTGCGGCATTTGGGCCTACTACGCCGCGCGAGCGAACGCCACAGCATACGGTGATGGCGCCAACCACGATGTATGGTGTTACGAAAGTTGCTGGTGAGCTATTGGGACAGTATTACCATAAGAAATATAATCTTGATATCCGATCTATTCGCTATCCGGGCCTCATTAGCTGGAAGGCAGAACCGGGCGGAGGCACCACCGATTATGCCGTTGCTGTTTTTTATGAGGGATTAAAAACTGGGCACTACACCTGTTTTGTGAGGCCTAACACAACGCTTCCTATGATGTATATGGACGACGCTATTCGGGGAACGATTGGCTTGATGGAAGCAGACCCCAGTCGATTAACCATTCGCACCAGCTATAATTTTGCGGCGCTTAGTTTTACCGCTGAAGAACTGGCAGGGGAACTTAAGAAGCATATTCCCCTTAACGTTGACTATAAGCCCGATCATCGTCAGCAAATTGCTGATTCATGGCCTATGTCCATTGATGATAGCGTGGCCCGTCAGGATTGGGATTGGAAACATCAGATCGATCTTTCTGCTATGACCAAAATTATGTTGATTGAACTTCGAAAAAAATTTGGTATGCAGTCATGAGTAGACAATCTTTTTATGATGTCTTAACCTCTGAGGTTGCGGCGATTGATGATTTGGGGACATCCAAGCGACACGAGGTAGTCATTGAGAGTTTTACCAAAGATCCTGAACCGTTGGCATTAATTAACGGCAAAAAGGTTCATATTTTTAACTCCAATGATTATTTGGGCTTACGCCATCATGCTGCAGTAAAAAAAGGTGAAAAAGATGCCTCCGAACAGTACGGCGCCGGACCAGGTGCAGTGCGATTTATCTCCGGCTCACTGGCAGTTCATCGGGATTTGGAACAAAAATTGGCTCAGTTTCATGGTCGCGACGACGCGATGATATTTTCCTCAGCATTTGCAACCAATCTCGCAGTCCTGTTTTGTCTCATCAAAGGACAGCGCAAGGATACTCTGGTTGCCAGTAACGTGCTGGTGGTATCGGATGCTCTGAACCACCGCAGCATTATTGATGGTATTCGTTTGGCCAACTTGGGTAAAGAAGAAAAAACGATTTTTAAGCATATGGACCCCAGTGATTTGGAGCGGGTTCTGCAGGAACATGTGGGCAAGTTTGCACGGGCACTGATTGTAACGGATGGCGTTTTTAGTATGTTGGGTGAGATTCAGCGACTGAAAGAGATACGGGCGATTATTGACTCATACGATAGCAAATATCCAGAAGGGGTGTTGCTGGTGGTTGATGACGCCCATGGTATTGGTGCCTGTGGTAAAACCGGACGAGGAACTGAAGAAGTAACAGGCGCAAAAGCAGATGTATTAGTTGGTACGATGGGTAAGGCCTTTGGTGCTGATGGCGGGTATGTGGTTGCCAATCAAAAAGTTATTGATTATTTGCGCGAAGCCTCGGCTACGTATATTTATTCAAACTCCATTAGCCCAGGAACTGCGGGAGCCGCGCTTGCATCTTTGAATATTGTTGAGGGCACCGAAGGACAGGCATTGCTTACCAATCTTGAAAAAAATAAAACGCTGTTTAAAACAGCAATGACGGCCGCAGGCTTTACCTTCGCAGCTGATTCAAACCATCCTATCCAGCCAATTCTCATTG
>PFEE01000049.1:4334-4540 GCA_002793745.1 Candidatus Roizmanbacteria bacterium CG10_big_fil_rev_8_21_14_0_10_45_7
CTGAGCTATCCGGTGGTAACGGCGGGGCGCGATGAGATCCGGGTGCAAATTTCAGCCACGCATACTGAGGAATCAATTCGTTCGTTTGTTACTGCTGCAAAAAAAGTAGCTACGAGCGTCGGCATTCTGTAATTTTTTATACCCATGTATCCAGATGCGCGCGGGGAACGCGATCAAGCGCTTCTATCTGTTCACGAGTCTTGAGG
>PFEE01000059.1 GCA_002793745.1 Candidatus Roizmanbacteria bacterium CG10_big_fil_rev_8_21_14_0_10_45_7
AGTCCTCGCAGGCGCAATCAATACACATCATGGTGTTGCCGACGGACTCGCGGTAGGGGATGGAGTAAAATCCCACTCCATATTCACTCCTATCTTAATTTTTGTCTCAAACTCTTGTCCGTCTTTCGTCCTCACTTTTCCCATCAGTTCATAAGTTCCATTCTCTAGGGGAATAGTTGTATTGACATCTTTGGTAGTAAACGACTCGCTAAACACATTATTAACATATGTCTTAATCCATTCAATTTCTTTGTTTGTCGTGACTTTAAGTCTAATCTCTACATTATTGTTATTTATCCTATTTTGGTTTTGGGGCTTCTCAAATCCGATGACAGTATCTGTATTAGTCGCACAATATTCTGTTGGTACTTTGAATTTTGCCTCACCTTGTTGATCTATCCATGCGCGGATATCGTTGATCCAAGCGGAACTCTCTTGCTTCAGCACATAAAATTCTTTTTCGTCATACTCATCCCTCGCTATATCCACCTCACTAGCAAGTTTATTATTATCAGACCGACAAACTTTTATTTTTGTATGGATTGGATCCGGCTCAAATGGCACAGTTCCTCGCACGAAATAATCAGCGCGGGCCGGGTAGCCATCGTGCTCTGGGTATCCCGAAATGGTGTCCACTTGCCGCGCCTCGACCCCAGAGGGTACTTTAAAATCATCACCTTTATATTTCTCCCAAGTTTTAAGCATTATTTTGCGCCAAATGGGGGAGGCACCAGTCACTCCCGAGGCCACTTCTTTCATCGCTGAGTTGTCATTATTTCCTACCCAGACTCCCACGACCGCGGCGGTAGACCATCCTATGGTCCAGTTGTCTCGTTTATCATTGGTTGTTCCAGTCTTGACTGCAATCGATCGTCCACTCATATTTAGGAAACTATTAGTCCCAAAAGTCAAAAGTCTGGCATTGTTGTCAGACAACACGTGATTGATCAAATATGTGACTTCTTCAGTCAAGACTCGTTGTTTTTGTGCCTGTTTAGCTTCATATAAGGTCTTACCGTTTTTAGTAACTTTCAAGATGGATACCGGCTCCACCCGCTCACCGCCATTGGCAAAAGACGAGTAAGCATGCACCAAATCATAAAGTCTTACCTCTCCTCCCCCTAATGTCACGGAAAGTCCAAAGCGACTCATATTAGTAGAAGTTGGAGCCAGAGACTCAAATCCCATGTCATATGCTGTCTGGAGCATATCTTTTAGTCCCACGAGTGATAGCAGTTTTACGGCCGGAACGTTCAGTGAACTAGCTAGGGCAAAGCGCAACTGTACTGGACCATGGAATTTACCATCATAATTCTTAGGCTCATAAAATTCGCCTTCTTTCGCATCGGGGAATTTTGTCGGCACGTCCAGTAACATGGAGGATGGAGCATATCCTTTGGCAAACGCAGTCGCATAAGTCACTGGTTTGATCGCACTTCCCGGTTGTCTTAGTGACATCACCACATTTACTTGTCCATCATAGTCAGGTGCAAAATAATCTTTCGATCCCACCATGGCCAGGATCTCGCCATTTTGTGGATTCATCACTACCGTCGCTCCATTTGTTACATGCACTTTCTCCAATTTATCGATCTCTTCTTTTACTGTCGTCTGGGCAAAATCCTGGAGTTCAGAATCGAGCGTGGTCGTGACAGTATAGCCTCCCTCCTCCACCATGGTCTCGCCAAGCAGATTCACCAGTTGGTCTTTGACATAAAAAACAAAATGGGGAGCTTTTAAAGCCGCCGATTGATCCCTAAACTTTATCTCTAATAATTCCTTGATACTTTGATTCTCTGATTCTTTGGTAATATATCCGTCTTCTCGCATACGTCTCAGTACCGCCGTCGCACGAGAAACATACGCCTGTTTATCACTACCATAGGGTGAATAACGTGACGGGGCTTGCGGCATCCCCGCTAGGATTGCAGATTGAGTCAAATTTAGCTCACGTGGCTCAACCCCAAAATAACGCTCGCTGGCCGCCGCAATTCCGATCGCCGTCCCTCCATAGGGAGCTTCGTTCAAATACATCTGTAATATTTCATCTTTGCTAAATTTTTTCTCTATCTGCATCGACAGAACCAGCTCTTTAAATTTGCGCGGCAGTGAGCGCTCATTGGTCAAAAGTACATTTTTCACCAGTTGTTGTGTCAGTGTGGATCCGCCTTGCGCTCTCCCCCTAGTAATCCCCCGCCATATCCCGCGAATCATTCCCCAAGTACTAAATCCTTGGTGGGTATAAAACTCCTTATCCTCGATCGCGATCGTCGCCTGCTGCAGTTGAGTCGGGATATCAGCGATTTTGATGGGAATACGGTTATAATCTTGGTATAACTCGTAAAGCGTCCCCCCGTCACGGTCTGTGATCTTGGTCGAAAATCCGTCATGGCGCACGATTTTGTTGGGGTCAGGCAAACTCTTAGCAAACCAAGCAAACACGATCAGCATCAGGAATATTGCCCCCAATGTCCCATGCAAAGCCGTCAGTCCTAAATATTTTATGATCGTCTGTTTATCCCACCTAGCTCTCCTGTATCTACCCATTTTTCGCATTTTCCACGTCCTCGCCCAATCTTGCATAACCATTAGTATAATGCTTTAATCAAATTATGACCACAGTCGCACAAAAAATTGACCAATTAATAGTTCAACAACAGAATTTTCAAAAATCCCTCAAAAAATTGGCTTCCAATGTGGCTACCAAGCAAGATGTAGTTAATCTTAAAGAAGAATTGGTTGAAAAAATCTCTCACCTTCCAACCAAAGAAGAATACTACACAACAATGGATAAATGGATGAAGGCTACTTCAACCCACGAACTCGAAAACTCCGCTCATCAAAATGCGCACAAACGCATTGAGGATCACCTCAATTTTTCCCACGTCCTATAGTGGGTATTGACTAAAAATTTATAAGGGTGTAAGCTGAACCATATGAAAGCAGTAACTAAATTAACCAATTGGTATTATTCCCTTCATTTGAGCGGGGGAATTTTGTCGTAGTTAATTAAGTAATAATAACTCACACAATCCCTCGCAAGAGGGATTTTTTGTGACGAAAAATAAGGAAAATTATGAAAACTGTAGGTATTATTGGTGGTTTCGGACCAGACACCACTGCCAAATTCCAGCTAAGAATCGTCGAGCTCTTTAATGAGTTATCTCCTGCCGTGCGCCCAAGCATATTGATGTGTAGTCCATCTATCCCTACTGCCCTCGAACATAACCTAATTATCCATGGGCAGGGACTTGGTCAGATACTTCCTCATCTAATAAGGAGTGCAAAACATCTCGAAGAAGCTGGGGTTGATATTATCGTTTTCCCTTGTAACACCCTTCATGTTCTTTTTAACAAAATCCAAAACTCTATTAATACTCCATTACTCAATATTATTTCTGAATCAATAAATGTTATCAAGGCAAATCAAATCAAACAAATTGCAGTTTTAGGTACAAGCCTCACACTTCGTAGTAATCTACACAGAAACTTATTAGATAATCACAATATAAAGGCCATTGTTCCGCCTAAAATAGAACAACGGGAACTCGACCAAATTATTCATAAACTCGTGACTCAAACCAACTCGAATCAGACTGAAAAATCTTTTCAAAAACTGCTAGAAAGACTTAGCCCTCAATGTTTCGGAAATTTCTTACTCGCCTGTACTGACCTCCAACTTATCAAGCTGGGAAATCATCACTTTACTATTTTTGACTCAATGGAAATTCTTGCCCGTGCTACCGTTAATAAGTTATTGGATGTAGAAACTGCGAGTGTTACAATAAACAAAGGAATTATATGAAAACAAACAACTCAGATCTGCTTACTCGCCGCGTCTCCAAAGTTTTGCCAGACAAGGCAGGTTTAGAAAAATTGATTGCCGGCAAAAAGATCCGCCTCTACCAGGGATTTGACCCAACTGGTGGTCATCTCCACTTGGGCCATGCTGTCGGGATGCGCAAACTCATGGATTTTGC
>PFEE01000042.1:0-465 GCA_002793745.1 Candidatus Roizmanbacteria bacterium CG10_big_fil_rev_8_21_14_0_10_45_7
TTGTTTTTGGGCTTATTTCTGTATCGTTATAATCTTGAACAATCGTATATCCTTAAGGGTGATACTGCACGCGATATGCTTACTGTATTACGATTGTATAAAGATAAGAGAATAACTCTTATCGGACCTCCTGTTTCGTTAGGGCAATCGGGAACGAGAGAACTGTATTTTGGCTCACTACATTACTACTTTGGCATGGCGGGTCTCTGGATAGGTAACTTCAAGGTTCCTTACGCAACCCTAGTGAATACCGTACTCATGCTGGCAGCGATTCTGGCTTTTTTTCTGCTTTCAGCTTGTTGTGTAAAGAAACTTTGGCAGCGTCTATTGGTTACCTGTTTGTTTGTGGTGGGGCCCGTTACGGTATTACATACTCGCCTTTTTTGGAATCCGAGCCCCATTATTCCCCTGTCGGTTTTTTTCTGGCTGTGTGTGTATTATTCATACATCAAAAAGTCATTATCC
>PFEE01000042.1:472-4862 GCA_002793745.1 Candidatus Roizmanbacteria bacterium CG10_big_fil_rev_8_21_14_0_10_45_7
CATTTTTGGCTGGTGCTACTGCCGGTATTATTTTTAATCTGCATTATTTTGCTGCACTGCCCTTGTTCATAATTCCCCTACTGCGCAGCAAACAATGGAAGAGTGTATTGCTGTGGTTTATTGCGGGTTGGTTATTAACGAGTCTACCGCTCATAGTATTTGAAGTACGTCACGAATGGTATCTAACGCAGGGTATCGTATACCATGTATTATCAGGAACCCATTCGGGAAGTATGCCACTACTGCAGAGGCTGCTGCGTATCGATTTAGCATTACTTATTCCGTTCGGGATATACGAAGGGGAATTTTATTACGGTCCCCTTATCATGGTTCCCCGAATAGTGGGTGCGCTGTTTTCAATGGGAATAGTTGTTGCTGTGTTACGGTTTCGTAAATCACCCTTTTTTATTCACGCACTTTACACAGTGCTGTTGGCTTTGGTATTAACCACGCTTGCCTCAGGTGAATTGGAATATTTTATGCGTTATATGTTTGCAGTGTATCCCTTGTTATTGCTACTGGTGGGCGCTGCACTTATGCAGTATCGTGCCATGACTGCAGTATATATAGCGGCATGCTTATTTGCCCTCACCACTAGTATGCATATTATTACCACCCAATCGGATTCACCGTATGGCTACGTATCAATTTCGACTTTAGAGCGGATTAGTGCTGTAGTACAACAGGAACATAATCGGCAATCGTATAATATTACGGAAAATATTATTGGAGATGCGCGTGCAATTGCGTTGCGATATTTTCTTGAGCGTGACGCACACCACAAACCTATGAATGAAACACAATATGAAAATCTAGATGCGTTGTTTGTGCTTACTAGGAATGTTCAGAAGGCAGAGGAAGAACAACGATGGGAATTTACAGCAACGCACGGTTTAAAAAAGACAAAGCAAATTGCATTAGGCAACAACACGTGGATCGTTGTCTATCGTAGGTAGTGTTATACTTTTGTAGCCTATGATCAACTATTATCAGCCATGGCTATGGCCTTTTTTGGGGCTTGATCGCCATGAAACTCCTCCTCACATACGGCGTTACTATTATTTTTCTTTTGAGGATGGGTTATGGGATTTTTTAGAGAAGCAACGAGAAAAAGGCAGCGTCCCTCTGGGTTCCGTTATTCTTATACCCGATTTTTATTGCACTGATGTTATCAACAACATCACTCACCATGGGTATGTGTGTGAGCTGTATCCGGTTGATAGTAATTTTCAGATTAGTGAAAAAGAACTTCTGTCCCGGGTAAAAAAAGCAAAGGCGCGCATTGTTATTATTTTTCATGTCTGTGGGATAACGTCTAGGGTTTTTAATGAGTCGTTGTGCAAAAGACTTCCCAAGGAAGTCCTCATTATTGAGGACGGTGTGCACCGACTGATAAATCCATCCAGTGTCCGTTTACTCGACGACCGGCATATACTTATGGATAGCATCAGGAAGACTACTCCTCTTCCGGGAAGTTTTATGTGTGGCCCTCCCCGTTTGCTCGATGAGCCGCAAACGAATCAATGGTTTACATGGTACACCCTTGTTGCAACAACCTACTTTATCCTTTTCCGTTTGGTATTTGCATTAGCAATGCTTCTCTCTGTTCCTACCCTGGTCGTGTGGGCGCACAACGTATTACTACAGTTGCATGACGATCTGATTGGCGATAGTGTGCAAGGCCACGGTGGCCTTCCGTTTATCCCTTTTGTGTTTGACCACATCAATTTTGCAAAAGTATCTCGGATGAAGATCAATCAGGTTCGGGCTTATGAAGAAGCATTAATTCCTCTTATTAGGAACCACAAAGATGTGTTGTATACAGTAAAAATGGATGAAGAAGATTATGGCAAGCTGCGCGTCTACCCACTGGGTTTTAAGCGCCCACATGATGAGAAATTAATCGAATATCTCCATGAACAGGATTGCATTGTGTGGTTTGGGTTTCCCGACGCGCCTTGGTCACGAGACCGCAGTGTGTTGTTACTTCCTTTGGGTTTTCACATACATCAAAAGGATATCAGTCATATTGCCGATTCTCTAGAGCAGTACCTGAGCAACTTATGAACACACGTTACAGGTGCCTTTGTGCGTCAAAAGGACATATACCGCAGAAAGACCTACTAGTATATATACGAGGCGTTCTACCATGGGCCATGCTCCAACGAGGGTGGTTACCAGGTTAAAATCGAATAATCCAACCAATCCCCAATTGAGGGCGCCTACCACAACTAGAAGAAAAGTAAGCATATGAAGGATTTTCATCAATATTCATCTCCTTTCATATAGTTACTAGTAACTATATTAGTGTACTGTATTTCTTTATCGTGATAAAGAGGGTAGGTTGAGAGTATAGGGATACGAGCCGGTTCCTTCGACTTCAGTTGGGGTAGGGCTGGGTATGAATGTATCGGTTGGTGTAGGTTCAACGGTAAATGTGGGCGTAGGGGTTATAGTTGGTGTGCGTGTTGGGTTGGCAGTACGTGTTGGGGTTGGTGTTTCTGTTGGTGGCATAGTTACGGTCGGCGTTGGTGTGTCGGTGGCGGTGGCAGTATCAGTAGGAGTAGGGCTGTCAGTAGGCGTAGGCGTGTTGGTGGATGTTGCGGTGGGTGTTACGGTCGGCGTTGGTGTTTGGCCGTCAATAATAAGAACCGGCTCGGTATCAGTGGAGCCCTTATATTCCATGGTGATAGAACCATTAATGCTGGCGTCAGGTTCAGTATCGAAGCGCACTATCATATAATCATTTGAACAGCCGCTGCTGGCTACGGTCTGGAATACGTTTGGTGCAACTTCATCGAGACGTTCGATTACCTCGTGACAGCTGCCCACATTCCATCCATCAAGCACTATAGGGCTTTGCGGTTCATCTATCTGTACGGTAAGTGTATACGGGCTATGCATCTCAAATCCACTTGCGTTAAACCCTAGGTTAAGGTGGGTGCCGTTGGGATCCTGAGAAATATTTTGAATATAGGATATGGTTAAACCAGGAAGTTCGCTGGTTTCTGCATAGGGTGCCGCACCAACGTATTCGGTAGCGCCCAGCACTATACCCAAGCCGGTTAAGCCTAAGGAAACAGCAGCTCCATATTGATCAATGATATGCGCTGCTTTTTCTCTGAGAGGGGTTAACTGTTCTTTTATTGACATACTATAGGCTTAGTATATGCTTTAGAGCCAGCGCTTGTCAAGTTTGTTACTACCTAAGACTATTGTTTGTTTCGCGGTAAAAAAGATTTGCCAAAACGCCATCAATATCTTGGTCGAGTTTTTTAAATGACACATCTTTGCTGCTTACTCCCCATAACTTAATATAGAACAAGCGGCTTTTGCTTACCCCCAAATATAACGGCTCTTTAAAATAATCGCCGTTGCTGTCAATTCCCTCAAGCCAAATAGGTACGGTTTTTATCTTGCCGAAACTTCTGTTTTTCGACTTATCGATAGTAAAGGTATAGCTGGTACTTGATTTGGCCATAGCCACAAACTCGCTCAGCGTAATCCCATTGGGATTATTGGTGCAGTATATGTTGATGCCCGGGTATGCGGTTTTAAATGTTTGTTGATCTTGCTTAATTCGTTCACCATTTGACTTAAAGGCTAATAGCGCTATCAATACCCCTTGTGAAGTAATGTCTTGTGGCGCAAGGCTACGAAATGCATCTGGGGGGGTAAATCGCTCTTCATAGATCCATTGTCGAGATATTTTTGATTTTGAATCAACGGTATCTGGTATAGGAACCGATAGTCCACAATTGGATGGAGCATAGTTATCAAATTTGACACTTTGGGAATTGGTGGTCTTGGTATGAGCAAACTCTGCAAAAATTTCTTTTTTAATCACTGGTCCCAAAAAACCAACGAAGAAATAGAGCAAGATACCGAGAATTGCCCAACCTATTGCGGAGACTATATACATCCATAAGGTATGTGATTGTGCATCTGCAGGGGTATTAGCAGCGACGTGTTTATACAGTACCACCCAATACATAACTCCAAACCAACCGAGGAAGATGTTGACGAGTACCGAGAGTACACCTACCAGTACCTTCACTGATTCAATATTGCCTACATTTTGTAGAAAAATGGGAATAACCAGACTTACAACAAAGAGCAACAACACTCTACCTAACACTAAGCTGAAATTGGAACCAACGAGTCGTGCACTATGCGAAATGGCGGCAAATGGTCCTCGTTTATTAATAATCGTTTCGTAGGCGACAAAAGCGGTGAAGAGTGTCATGACGAGGCCGGGTATGATAAAGAGGATATATCCGGCAAACGTCAGCAAGCCCGTCACTATAGACGTAAGGAGTAAAAGTGGAGCAATACGAAGAGCCTGTTTCAGTGTTGATATTCGAGATATGGCTGTTTTACTACAGGCAAG
>PFEE01000007.1 GCA_002793745.1 Candidatus Roizmanbacteria bacterium CG10_big_fil_rev_8_21_14_0_10_45_7
TCGAACCCGCGCATGGCGGTTTTGCAGACCGCCGCGTTTCCACTTCGCCACTGCGCCACAAAGCTTCATTTTATCACATTGACTACGCTTGAACGTGGCTCTCTATTTGTCTACACTTAACGTAGCATGAGACCTATCGTTGTTGGTGTGGTAGTAGTATGTGCGTTTGTGGCGCTTGCTTCCCGCTCTCCCGTAGAGGCACAGCAATCGAAAAAAGCGTGCGATATCTGCGGGTTTTGCCAGGGTGATACAACATATCCCGGCAGTGAAAGTGCATACAAAAGTTGTGTGAGTTGTGTGTATGACCCCATTACTCCTATATTAAATGATAATAATCCTACGCTTTCGGCCGATCCGTCTATTTACCCCCTGCGTACCAAAAGCTATACCATGCTGGGATGCATTGAAACAACGGCCAGCGGGTTTACCGATTCCTTTTTGCGGTTATTGTCTAATCTCGTGACCGGGCTCGGCTTTTTGGGAATCGTATATGGGGGACTGACGGTAATGACTGCGCGGGGTGATAAAAACCGTATTGCCGAGGGTAAGGGATATGTAACCGCATCCATATTTGCCATTGCCATTGTGAACTTCGCGGTATTTATTGTCCGCTTTGCCGGGAAGAACGTACTACAAATTCCATTTTTCGGATGAAAAACTTAGTAAGTATTTTAATAGCTGCCTCTTTGTTTTTATTAACGGCTACTTCTGTACACGCAGAATCTACCGCAAAAGACTTTATTCAAACAGTAGAAATGCTTGTAGGGACAGGGTCGAATGCAGTTGCTGTTCCATTGGATATAAGGTCGGGTGAAACACACATATATTATAAAAAAACCGCAGGTCAAATTACTTTTTATAAAGACCCAGAAGGGAGATTTCCTATAAACGTAACTTATACAGAAAATCCTGGAGAAGGCGTTGTTGGAACGGTTAACGATATAGCCAATGAGGAAATTAAGTTTTCTATTACTGCAAATACAACAAGCTTTATGGCTATTTATAAAAGCGTTGTAGCTTTAGAGCAGAGCTTAAGATTTAAAGATGAGGATGCAAATAATCTCGCCAATTATAAAGTGAGTTTTGAAATCATATCTCGAACAGCGAATAATTCAAATTACTGTGTGGTATCGTCTACAAAACGATCTTTTAGTGAGATGGGCGCGAACAGTATCTTTGATATTGAAGTAGACCCTACTGATTGCCCTTTAGGCCACCAATTAGCTCTAGAGCAGATTTCAGAATTAGTTGTGAATTTTAATGCTCGTCTCTATTTTGATTGCTCCCAATGTGAAACTGATTATGGTCGGTTACAGAATGGCATAAACTGGGAAAAATTGAATAGCGAGCTTCAAATCCTGAGAAGGGATGATCAAGGCGGGGGAAGTGACAATGATCTTGAATACTACTTTCGAATCCCAAAAC
Source organism: Candidatus Roizmanbacteria bacterium CG10_big_fil_rev_8_21_14_0_10_45_7 (assembly GCA_002793745.1). Taxonomy (GTDB): domain Bacteria; phylum Patescibacteriota; class Microgenomatia; order UBA1406; family UBA1406; genus PFEE01. The sequence goes on from PFEE01000007.1 coordinate 1,426, forward strand.
CTTCTCTACCAAGTATTCCTAACTTTGATTTTTCCCAGCCAGATTCATACAAGATAATTAAAGATCCAATCATATACGAAAACATATGTGAGCTCTCTGCGTCTAGGAATACAGTCACGCTAGAAAAATTTGTGTATGCACCTGAGCATCTTATAAAGTTTACACTTGATGGGAACCCCATTCATCTTACTAGAGATTTTGTGATTAGATCTGGAAGTCCAGGGAGTCTAGAGGTACTAAATGATGTAGCGAGTGGGCAGTATTATATTGCACCTGCGGGCTTGCAATCTATTAATAAACTAACAAGCGATTTTCTTTGTGTGGGCACAGAGTTAAGTATTGATGCCCTATATTTTAATAGACCCATTTTGCGTGGTGATTTAGCAGAGTGCAGAGGGGTAAGTACAGTTTTAGTACAAGGCGATTCTATTAAGTTTCTTGATTTGCTTGAAGGTGTACATATTATTTCGTTTGCATATAAAATAGGAAGCAGTGCCGCTGATCAGCTATTTTGTAGTGCACAGCTTACTATAGGCGCTGATGGTAGCTCTACTATATCAAATACTATCACTGGAACTGGTCAAGCTAACGCTACTTTCACGTATGCGCAAACGGAAGAGTTATGTACGTCCCTACCTTCGGAAGATTCTTGTACGGATGATGACGGTGCCGATTGTAAAGCAAATAGAGCCAAGGCTACAGAGGACTGTAATCTATGTGCGCACCCACAAGATACGAATGAAAAACCAGGCATATGGACTGCCGTTGGTTGTTTATCTACTGATCCGTCATTATTAATTAGCCACCTGTTTACCATACTGTCGGGCATTATGGGAGGATTTTTGCTGATCTGCATTATTTGGAACGGGTTTCAGGTAATGACATCGGCAGGCAATCCTGAAGCGCTTAAAAAAGCGCAAGAAAGCATTACCTCTTGCGTGATTGGTTTTATCGTACTGCTGTTTGCTGTGTTGATTATCCGTATCATCGGCGTTGATATTTTGCAACTGCCGTGGTTTGGGCCGGCAGTGTAGTAGAATACTACTCATGCAATTCAAGGTATTTTCCCGGTTTCTTGAAAAAATAGAGAAAACCCAAAGCAGGCTGGAGATTACCCAACTGCTGGCTGATTTGTTTAACCAGGCAAGCCCCGATGAGGTGCAGCAAGCGGCGCATCTGGTATTGGGAGAAACAGCACCACTCTATGAAGAAAAAAAATTTGGTTTAGCTGAACGGCTAGTATTAAAAGCGATGATAAGCGCTTTTTCGCTTGAACCGGGCTACGCAAAGCGCAAGAGCAGCGCGCTGGGAGACCTGGGTATATTTGCCCAGGAAGAGCGGTCAAAAAGCCAGTCGCTATTTGGCAAAGAAGAGGACCGCGGCCTGTCGCAGGTATTTACTCAGCTGGTAAGTATTACTGAGCGTTCGGGCAATGGTTCGCAGGAGGAAAAAATGAAGACCATTGCCCTGCTCTTAAGTGAGATGGATCCATTAAGCTGCCGATATTTGGCACGGATACTGGTGGGTACGCTTCGGTTGGGTTTTTCTGCCATGACTATACTGGACGCCTACTCATGGATGCTTACCGGAGATAAGCAGCATCGCGCTACAATAGAAAAGGCATATAATGTGCATCCCGACATTGGTTTTATTGGAAAGCTACTGAGAAGCAAAGGAATCAAAGGCCTCTCATCGGCCGAACCCGAAGTGGGGGTCCCGGTGCTTATGGCTCGAGCCGAACGAGTAGAGACTCCGCAAGACATCATTGAAAAAATGGGTGAGTGTGCTGTTGAACCCAAATATGACGGGTTTCGTCTGCAGCTTCATTATCAAAAAAAAGCTGGTGTCAAACTGTATACCCGAAGCCTTGAGGATGTGTCACATATGTACCCTGATATTGTTTCGGCGGCACAATCGGAGCTTTCCTGTACTTCAGCTATTCTTGAAGGTGAGGCGGTTGGGGTCAATCCAAACACCAAAGAGTATTTGCCCTTTCAGGAAACGGTTCAGCGCAAGCGAAAATACGATATTGCGGCAAAAGCACTCGAGATACCACTGAGGCTTTTTGTATTCGAGCTGCTTGAGCTTAATGGGAAAAGCCATCTTAATACACCCTATGTTGAACGTCGCAAGCATCTGCAATCGATAGTGCACGCTATGAGAGACGCAACCATTGTCGTGACTACCATTACGCAAACAAAAAGCGCGGTTGAGCTGGAACAGCTGTTTCAGGAATATACCAGTGAAGGTCTTGAGGGAATCATCGCCAAAAAACTTGATGGCACCTACCAGGCCGGCGCGCGGGGATGGAATTGGATTAAGTTTAAGCGCAGTTATTCCAGCAAAATCAATGATACGCTTGATTGTGTGGTGATGGGATTTGATTACGGCAAGGGTAAGCGTACGGGGTTTGGTATTGGTGCATTTTTGGTTGGCGTATACAACCAGCAGCAGGACCGGTTTGA
>PFEE01000006.1:0-1626 GCA_002793745.1 Candidatus Roizmanbacteria bacterium CG10_big_fil_rev_8_21_14_0_10_45_7
GATTGATTTTTTACCTATTAATACCCCATTGAAACCCACCTCCATATACGCGTGAATGTTATTAACGTCAACGCTGCCGCCATATAAACATAATCCATCAGGGTCACCTTGTTTTATGGCCACAAGTGCCATCTGCGCCTCCTGGGGAGATTGCGCAGCACCGGTCCCAATAGCTGCAGCCGGTTCATAGGCATATGCCCATATTTTTCCTTCATAGCGTTCCATTTGCTCCAAACACACAATGGGCTTGAGTGAGGCAGCCAGTGCCTGGGTAATCTTTTCCTGTATAGATTGGGGCGTGTCCCCTTCCACACGACGCTCGTGGTGGCCAATAAGGGCATACCGTGCCCATTGCGACAAGGTTTGAGCCATAATCTCGCCGGTATGTGCCCCTTCAGTCAATGCCGATACATCCTGCGCTCCTATTGAGACCGTATCTCCCAAGTTGGCAGGTATAAGTGTGTCGTAAAACAGTTGCAAATGAGAATCGGGCGGGCACACAATAACGGTTTTGTTATGCAGATTGTATGAGGGAGCGTGCCGTACAAAGGTCGTAATCCAGTGCGAAAGCTCTTCATGATTTAAAAAAGCTTTAAGATTGCCTACGATTATGTTGTTTTCCATGGTGTGAACATTATAAGATTATAGCCCATGCATAACCGATTTGCGACCGAGCTCAATAAAGAACAATTAGATGCCGTTATCCACACACACGGCCCTTCCATTATTATGGCCGGAGCCGGTTCGGGTAAAACGCGCGTCTTAACGTACAAAGCCATGTATATGCTTGAGTCCAAAACCAGCAAGCCCCATGAACTCCTTATGCTTACCTTTACCAACAAGGCGGCGGCGGAAATGAAGGAACGCATTATGCACAAAATCGATCCCTCACTTACACCCCAGTACATTACCGCGCGTACGTTTCATTCATTTTGTGTGGTGTTGCTGCGCAAATACGGCCCGCTGGGAAAACGCGACCGCAACTTCGCCATTCTTGACACGGGTGACCAAGACAGCCTTGCTAAAGAGCTCATTAAAGAAAAACCATCATCGCTGCGCGTGTCTCCGGCGAGCCTGCTTAACTTTGTATCAAACGCCAAAAATATGTTGGAAACGCCCCAGATGCAACGTGACGCCGCATCAGACTTTTTTCAGGAACACCTTGCAGCCCTCTACATGGCCTACGAAAAAAAAATGGAGGAGCTTAACGCTTTCGACTTTGATGACTTGCTTGCGCAAACCGCCCGCATATTCCAAGAAAAACCAACCATATTGTCATCAGTGCAGCAAAACTATCCATATGTGCTTATCGATGAATATCAAGATACCAACCACGCCCAATACATGATTGCCTCTGATATCGGAAAAAGTACCCGTAACATTACCGTGGTGGGGGATTTTTCGCAGAGCATTTACTCATGGCGTGGCGCTGATTTTACCAATCTTGAAAAATTTAAGGAGGATTTTCCCGAGAGCAAAACCTTTTCGCTGGAGCGCAACTACCGCAGTACGCAGCCCATTTTAACCGCTGCCTACAACGTGATATCCAACAATACCGGCCACCCCATTTTGAAACTGTGGACCGATAAGTCACAGGGTGAAGAGGTTCAGGTGGTGGGGCTTGAA
>PFEE01000006.1:1682-17918 GCA_002793745.1 Candidatus Roizmanbacteria bacterium CG10_big_fil_rev_8_21_14_0_10_45_7
GGAAGGATATCGCCCCAGTGAAATTGCCATTTTATACCGAGTGAACGCACAATCGCGCATATTTGAGGAAATGCTTATTCGTGCGGGCATAAGCTATAAAATTTACGGAGGAGTTCGCTTTTACGAACGCAAAGAAATCAAAGATGTATTGGCCTGCCTGCGCCTCGTCGTCAATCCCAAAGACAAGTTGTCGCATGAGCGCATTGACAAACTGGGTAAACGGCGTTCACTCGCCATTGGGGAAAAACTGGCAACCATTGATGCGCAGCTTGCTCCCGGCGCGCTGCTGCAAACTATTCTGGATAAAACACCCTACTTGGAACTGCTGGATCCGGATGATGACGCCGACGCCTCCAGGCTTGAAAACATTAAAGAGTTGGTGTCGGTTGCGCACAGCTTTGCGAGCGTGCAAAATTTTTTGGATACCATTGCACTGGTTGAATCGGGGTATGAACAGGAGGATTCAAAAACTGAGGCACGCGCTGTAAGTCTTATGAGCATTCACGCGGCCAAAGGCCTTGAATTTCGGGCAGTATTTGTGGTGGGACTTGAAGACGGAAACTTGCCCCATACCCGTTCGCTTACCAACGATAAAAGCCTAGAGGAGGAGCGGCGCCTGTTGTATGTAGCTATTACCCGCGCCCAGGAGCGGCTATACTTAACCTTCGTAAAGCGCCGCATGGTGTACGGCCGAACCCAGTATTATCTTCCCTCTCAATTTCTTACCGAAGCGGGGTTGGTAAATGACGACAGCGTTATGTTCTAAGTCCTTGTGGTTCAAGTCCCAGCCACGCAGCAAGATTGGATTTTGAGAGTATGCAGTCTCCAATTGTGTCATGTAGGCCTCTTTTATAGATTCTAACCGCTGGGGAATTGTATTTACTTCTTTCTCTGCCTCTACTATCGGAATGAGCGCTTCTTCAAGGTTAGTAGGTAACTCTGCAATGAAAAATAGTGGCTAGACTCCTTGTGATAAGCGTTATTATCAAGCATCTCGGCAATAGTTCGACGTTCATTTTTCGGTACAAATAATTTGTCACTTATACAGCCACTTATACCTTTTGCTTTGTATGCCATTGTCCCTTGGTGTTTGGTAGTAAATACTTTAGCTTCTTTTCCAGGAAGAGCAAATGCTACCGAATATTCCCAGTAAGCTGGATTTCTGTCATTATTAGCAAGTAGTTTCTGAAAATCATCAATAGACAACCACTTTTCGATCTGTTTTAGGAAAGGTCCCGGAAATCCTCCTAAAGATTCAATAAACAAACCAACATCTTCTTTAACAACCGGCAGATTAAGTTGATCTGCAGCAAATTCTGCTGATCTTGCTGCAATGATTCGAGTAGAATATGCTTGTATTTCAGGGATTTTTACTTTCTTCTGAACCAGACTCCAACCCTTAACAGTAAAACAAGAAGAAAAAAATCTAAATTTGTTATCATTAGTTGTTACAAAGTATAAAGATCTCATATGACTAAAATTATTTCTTATGACCATAAACATCAACAATACAAAACATGGAAGTCAGAGATTATTGTTGAAAATCGTGAATATATTATAACAAAGAACGTTGTCCCTTTTGAAATAACTTATTCTATTGGGAAAAAGAAAGAATTTCAGATCCAAACGTTTATTACGCATTTTTTTCATGAGTGGTTTAATATTATTACTGTCTATAATATACAAGGAGAATTCCAACATTGGTATGTTAACATAACGACGCCAATTACAGTTGGAAATAATACTATTTCATATGACGATTTATTGCTTGATTTAAGAATATATCCGGATTATACATGGGATGTGCTTGACCAAGATGAATATAACGAATTTCGTCATGAAATAAGCCCCGAGGTTAACAAAACGATAGAACAAACGATGGAGAAACTAAAAAAGTTAGTTTCAAAAAAATCAGGCTATTTCAACAAGGAATTACTCGAAAAGTGATAACCATGTTTTCATTGCTATAGATTGTTTATTCCAATATTCGTCATATCGAGGTAATTTGCTAGCAAGCTCTTTATAACAAGCTTTATAAGAAGTTTTTGTTAGCTTGATTTTATTAATATCCTTCCACAAAAATTCATTTACTTTCTTACCAGATCCTTCTTTTTTAATATTTACGTCCGCATTGCTGGCACGATCATGCCAAATAAAAGGCTCGCCTCCTGAAACACTATATCCCAAATGGTGAGCAATTTTTATTAAAAAGATTCCTGCCCATATATCATCAAATCGATCAAAAGGATAGCTCGGACCCATTAACAAAAAGTAAAACGCTGGTATCACTTCTGTTCTAACCGCAAGATTCATACTAGAAATTGGTGCGTATGACCCAGCCGGCACAATAAAGTTAAATGATTGCTCAACTATTCTGTAATTCGGATTTATTTTTTGGGTTTCACCATCTAAATCAGGAACGTTAGCCCAAAGCCCCATGTTTAAAACGTTATATTGCGGTTTGAGGTACTCCGGAACACCTCTAACTCTTAAGCCCTGGGAGTGTTGTATCCAGTGTTTTTTGTGTAATCCACCAAATAAATATTTTTCATGTGTCTGGAAATAGTACTCGCTTTGAGGTGTTGTATAACAGTCGTCATCAAGTGTTACTACATAGTCAGGATTTGTTTGAAAAGCTTTATAAAAACCAAATGATCGGATAGCCGCAGTTCTTCGAGGAATTATCCATTTCTTTTCACCTAGTTCTCGATCAATTTCTTCCCATGAATAGTGCTCAATATTTTTGTAATTGGGGATAAATGTTCTTTTTGGGTTGTCTTCCACTAAAATAACCTTAACATTATTTTTAGTTAGAATCTCTCTCCACTCAGAAATCCATCGATTGTAGCTTTGCTCTCTAATTGATGGAACAACAACAATTTTATTCATGCGCTTAGTGGTATATAATACGACGTTATACGCTAAAAATAAATAGAAAATATGTATAAATATGGAAAAGCAACAATTGATTGTCCTGGAAGGCATACCAGGAGGGGGTAAAACATCAATTTTTACAGAGCTTCAGAATAGAATGCCATGGTCATTTAATTTTATTCCTGAAATAATAGTATCGTTTAATCCATTAGAAGATTATGATGTTGAAATGGTTTTGGAGAACGATCGGCAAAAGTACAAAATAGCTGCAAAATCCAATTTGCCAGTAATCATGGATCGTAGTTATGTTTCGTCGATTAATTGGGATTATGTGCTAATGAAACAAAAAAAAAGAAACAATTTTAAAAAAAAATTTTCGTCTCTTAGTGCATTAAAACTCAACGGTGATATACGTCCAGCTGATTATTATTTATTCTTTAACATATCCCCAAGAATCTCAATTGAACGAAAAAAATTACCTAAAAGGAGCGGTTTGGCTTGGTCGACTGAATCATCGCTGACAATAGCTATTACTTATTACTTCGAGTATTTTCGAGAAATAGAGCCTAAGTCTAAATTATTAACAATAGATGCAAGTCAAAATTCTAACATCGTTTTTTTCCATACTGTCTCATTACTAGAAAAAATTCTTAAAGGGACAATATGAAAAAAGTTTGCTTGTTTATTTGTTCTCACGATGGAATTTCTTGTCGATACGCAGGCGTAGGAACCGCTGCCAGTGGCTACTTGCGCGGTGTAGAAAAATTTATTCAAGTAAACAAAGAAATCAACCTCACGTGCTTCGCAATAACCGGAAAGTATAAAACTGACAGCTATACTTATAATCAGAAATTACTTGATAAGAACAAAAATATCTGTGAAAGGACAGGCGGTGAGGTTAAATTTGTAGTCAATTATTCAGATGGCACTTACCAGTATGGGGATATCAATAGCTGGTATGTAGCTTCTAGTGCTGCCGCACAATACATTTCTGATGTAATTCGAAAAAATAAATATGATCAAGTAATTATTTTGGCACTCGATACTCCATTCGCGTGGACTCCTCAAATAGTAAAAAAACAAAATTGGAACTATAAAAAAAAATTATTGGTGCCTGGGTACCCCACAGCACATCGCTAATTCATGAACGAGGGAACTATAATCTCGATAGAATCAAATGGGAAATGGAGGTAGTGAAAGCGGTTAACACAACTAGGGGTCTCTATATAACCTATCTGAATGAGTACATGAAAAAACATTTGAAACTGGATTATGGCACAGAGGAAAAAAAACTGATCCCGTTACTTAACGGCATTGTCCATGAAGAGGTTCCTCACTATTCAGAAAAGAAGATTCAGAAGACATTAGAGGATCATAAAATTCCAACAGATAAGCCCCTGATTATTTCTTTTGGAAGGGGAACAAAATATAAAGGTTTTGATATCTTTCTAAAATCAATTAAGCAATTACAAAGATTGCCTGTTCACTTTGTATTGCAGTGCTCTTTCTTTGACCCTAAAGATAAAGTCCTGCGACAACTAAGAATACTCTCTAAAAATATTTCAAATTTAACTTTTATTCCCATTTTTAGCTATAAACTTCCAAGGATGCTGTCGCAGTGGAAAAACAGTGAAATTTGCGCTGTATTGTCAGAAAATGAGCCAGGTGCATTTATCCCAGCTGAAATAAGAGTATATGGTCAAGCAATAGTGCTTGTATCAGATAGGGACGGTCTTCCCTGCCAAGTTGATGATGGTGTGGATGGCTTCATCACAGACATATCCGATATTAGTTTAATTGCTAGAAACCTAGAGCATATTTTTATGCTTGATTTGTCAGAAAAAAAACAAATCAGAGACCGTGGAATGAAATTGATAAAGCTTAAGTATGATATTGTGAAAAATTTTTGCTTAACTCTAAAAAAGTTAATTGGTAAATATGAAAAATGAATTGGTTAAAAACTATATTGATCAGGAATTTCTTTCAACAGAGCATGATAAGTTTACTGTTGCAATGATAAAGCCAGATGGGGTTGCTCGTGGCCTAATGGATGAGTTTGAACAAGAACTAAATGTCCAACAACTTTTAATAGATTTTTGCTTTTCCGTTTCTCTAAAACGGGAAACAATTTATCAAGCCTTTAGGGTTTTAAGAGAACCAAGTAAATTTACTGATAATTGGCAGGAAGATGTTGCTCAAGCCTTAACGGTCGGTCCTTCAATCGTATATATCATCTCTGGAAATAATGCCGTAGATAAAGTTATACAAATTAAGAAAGCAATAAGAACTAAATACCTCGACAGGACTCAATATGTCCAAAGAGTTTTAAAAAACCTAATTCATTCATCGGATTCTACAAAAGAAGCACAGGAAGAACTCGTAGCGCTTATTGGTGATATTGACTATGCCCAAATGCTTTTAGCAACCGGTTTAATAAAAACTGAAGTTAAGGAAAAAATTTTTGAAAAAGAAAGCACTGAAACGATGCTAATGCTTGTAACAGACTGGGTAATGACTCTCGCTGAAATTGACGAACCTACGATTGGTGAGTTAGCAAAATCGCAATGGTTTTTAAGCTACCTTTACTTATTGAATAATCATTCACATTTATGAAAAGAGTAGTTACAATTTATCATCCCAAAGTTAACCATGAAATGCAGAAATTGATTTTGTTGAAGCATAGTCATGGATTAACTTATTCTAGTACTTTTTCGATACTCAACCAGATATGTAAGAAGCATCTGCAAACTCAGTTTGAAATTCAAATTGACCTTAGTGACCTAAAAATATCAAAAGCTAAATTGAGATACAAAAATGGAAAATTCTTTTTTGTTGTCGACAATTTTACCTCAGTTTCTAAGCCAGAAATCTGGATTAAAGGGAGAGCATTAGGAGAGTTAATTAAGATAAACAACTTTAGAATTTTTTTGCATAGAATGGAAGAGTGCATTATGGCTGCCGCTAAAACTCAATTCATTTTTGAGACAACATCGTTTGTTCAACCGGCGGGTGATGTCTATACTATCCTACTCCACGATACTGATAAAAAAAATCTTTTAAATTCCGCTAGTCTTTTCATAAATTATTCTAATGAAGATTTGTTAGGTAGTATACTCAACTTTATTTTTGAACCAAAATACGAACCAATCTTACAATTCGAAACAATCAACTATGATGTATTTTTTAGAACGGTTAAGAAAAATAAAAACATTGAACTTATTAGGCCAATAGCACAGTCTCTCATTAACGATTTACGGAGGACAAAAAATTTTGACAGTTTTGACGTTGAAATCCAGACCTTAGCCGCATCGACCCTTTACGATCCTCGAGATCTGCTTTCGAATAAAAGTTCAATCAAGAAAATAGTTAATGAGGAACTATTGGTTATTGAAAAAAGATATCAATCTTTTAGAGGTATTATTCCAGTAAACGAACTTTTAACGCCACAGGGAATTTTTAAGGGAAAAACGCGTTACTGGTTTGATAATAAGAGAACATTTGCAGTACCAATTAATAAACAAGGAATTGATAAATCGTTGGCCATGGAGGTTGAATTCAAGCTTGTAGAAAAAGAATTAGCAGTAGATTTTACTGAGTGTTTTCACTATATACATAACCGACATGATTTCGACTATGCATTTGGTTTTTTTGTCAAGGGAGAGAGATTCCCTTATGCGATTTCATTAGTGGAATACGTGGGCGATCGACTTTACAAAACGGAATTTTTGCATCAAGTCGGTATAAATCCCAGCAGAACATTAGATGAAATCAGACTATATTCACTTCCTTGGTGTCCTATGACAACTTCTAGCGTGTTAAGTTATAAAGTTAGAGAGTTTATTAAGGAAAATTTGCCTAATATTACGCATACAATTACGGCAGTGAATAAAAATATTTTTTCGGGAACCTACATTCATCAAGCGGGCTATATGCCGTTAGCACTAAAACCTACTAAGTTTGGATTTAAGGAGCTTAGTTGTAGTGGTATTACTATCCCCTACTATAATGGAAGCGATCCCAACCTACCTAGGCATTCGCTTCAAAAACTTTTACCAACCGTTGAATATTATAGACCTGTTAGATGCCCAATGACCATTAACAAAGGCGAAAATCTTGTTTTTAATATTAGCTACGAACAGTATCAAGAAAATACAGAAAATAATATATGAAAATATCATAGAAAAAAACTTTCTAGTAGTATTTTCCAAATCTATTTTGATAGAATCAATTAACTTTTCGCCAACACATACTTTGCGCCTTTGGTTTTTCCTATTTTTTTCACAATTCTCTTTTCAATTAAATCGTTTAAGTCACGCAAAATAGTGTCTTCTGAGTATTCAGGAAACATGGTATCAAACGCCTGATTCTGCACATAGCCCGCCTCCTGCATAAATTCCATAATTTTTGCCTGGCGCTCGTTTAAAAATACTTGCTTGCCCCCCAGCTTATTCTTAATTTTTGAATCAAGCGAAAGCCGCTTTATTTTACCCTTAAGAAGCTCCAGCTCCTCGGTTAATTTTTGGCAAAAGTACTCAAGCCACGGCGTAAGGTCGCCTTCGTTCGCCTTTTGCAGACTGTGGTAGTATGACAGTGGGTCATTATCATACTGTTCCTCCAGTGAAAAAAATCGACGGATATCGTACTGCTCCACATACAAAATGAGCGTTGATAATGCCCGGGCCACGCGACCGTTTCCGTCTAAATAGGGATGAATACGGACAAATTCATGATGCGCAATACCTGCCTTAAGCACCGGATGTACCTCGCTGCGCTCGGCCTGCTGCAGCCATTTCACAAATTCGGAAATCATAAACGGAATGTCGGCAGGATCCGGAGGCGTAAAGGTTATCTCGCCCGTTGAACTGTCTTTAATCACCACTTTTTTAGTACGGAAATTGCCAGAAAGCTCGTCGGGTAACATTTTAAACACGACCAGTTTGTGCAATTTTTTAAGCATGGCCTCATTCATCTCTTTTTTTCCACTCCCCCACTCCTCGCCAATATAATCAAGTACCGCACGGTAATTAAGCACTTCCTGAACATCTCGGCTGCGGGCTGCGTGCAAATCCTGGCTCAGAAGCACCTGCCGAGCTTCTTCAAATGCCAGTTGGTTTCCTTCAATATGGGTTCCATGATGGGCTGCGCGAACCATAGCGCTCTCGCGAAAACGGCGCTCCCACATAGGTAAAAGCGGCGCGCTTTCAATAGTTTCTTTGGCCGCTTCAATCTTTCCAATCGATATTAATATGGAGTTTGTTAACCGATACTTAGGCTCGTACATACGCCTCATTATAGACGGGACGTTATCCCCAGTAAAGCATTTCTTATAGGCCAACCCACATCAAACAACCAATACTTAAACGGATCAAGCACCATATCAAGCGCAGGAATAAACGTACGATGCCTGCCGCCAAATCCTTCTTTAAAGCGATGAAAGCCTGCCCAGGGATTGTGGGGATTGTGCTGCAAAGGGAGTGCGCCCCACATATCAAACTCCGTACATCCGCGCTTCTTCGCGTCCAAAATCGCCTCCCACATAAGCAGATTGGAAGCCATAACTTCTTTGTGTTGCGCGCTCGATCCTCCGTACACGTAATAGGCTCCCTGTTTAAAATAAAAAATCATATAGGATGACAACGGCATGCCCTGATAATACGCCGTGTATATGCGCGCCATGGTTCCGCCCAACTCGTCCCACAGTGTTTTCATGTAATCGCGGTTGCGCCCAAAGTAGCGCTGGCGTGTACTGGTTTGGCGGTATAAATCAAAAAATTCCTCCAGGCTTTTGGGCTCTTCGGTCGTATCGCGTACCACAACCCCTTTGCGCGTTGCCAGTCCAATGTTATACCGGGTCTTTGATTTCATGTGGCTCAACAATTCCTCTTTAGTAAACGCCAGATTAAGCGTGAACGTATGGGGCGCAAAAATGGTGGATCGGGATTGGGTATATCGTATATGGTCTATAGTAAAACTGCGATTAAGTAGCGGTATCTGGTACTTTCCGGCCTCCTCAGTCACCAGTGCTGGCTCGAATTTTGCCATCATGCAACCCTTTTCCCGTAGGTAGGTATATATCCCCTGCGCTTGTTTGTTTGTAGGCCACGCACTACGTCCGCAGTAGGCCATGACACCCAATAGCGGTACCGGGTGCATGGTCATTAAAAATGCCGTAGGATTTTCATCCTCTACGTAGGCATAACGAACAATGGGCGTCCCGACGCGTTTTTTAACCTCACCCCATTCCCATGACTGCATGGGGTGATGGACCAACGAATTCCACGTTTTTTTGTCAATAGTTGGGGTAGAATGCATAGACATGCGTAGTATAGTTAGTATTGCAGCGGTACTGTTAATTGCCGGTACTGTCATCATTCTAACAGTGATGCGGGCAAAAGAAAAGCCTACTCCCTCAATCCAAACGCTTACCATTGGCAATGCCCGTCTTCGAGTTACGTTTGCCGATACGTATAAAAAACGCGAGCAGGGGTTATCAGGCAGACCAAGTATGCCAGAAAACGAGGGAATGCTGTTTACCTTTCCGGTATCCGGCACCTGGACGTTCTGGATGAAGGATATGCTTTTTGATTTAGATTTTATTTATATTAATGACGGTACAGTCATTGCACTCAAGGAGCATATTCCAGCGCCTAGAAACAACAACGGTACCGTTGCCATTGTCGAACCCACCAAAGAATTTGATTGGATGGTTGAAGTGAACTCAGGATGGATAGAAAAGAATATAATCAAAATTGGCGATCGAGTTACGCTGCTGTAGTACCACCACCGCGGGCGGTGACGATTTTTTCCTGGATACTTTTAGGTACTTCTTCATAGTGAGAAGGTTCTACATAGGCAATACCACGACCTTGAGTCAGTGAACGAATACGGGTTGCGTATCCAGACAACTCAGCAAGCGGTGCGTAGGAATCGACAATAACCGAGTCACCGCGCTTAGCTGAACCCAAAATCTTTGCCCGCTTACTGGACAAGTCTCCAATAACGGTACCCATATTTACCTCAGGAACCGTAACCTCCATTTTCATGATTGGTTCAATCAATACCAATCCTGCTTTGCGTACTGCATTTTTTAAAGCCATAGAACCGGCAATCTTAAAGGCGATATCTGAGGAGTCTACATCATGGTATGAACCGTCATATAGGGTTACTTCAAGATCGACTAAGGGATAGCCCGCCAGTACACCTTTGTCCATGGCTTCACGAATACCCTTGTCAACCGAGCCGATAAATTCCTGAGGAATAGATGCACCTCTAATGCCATTAATAAATTTATACCCTTCACCACGAGGAAGCGGTTTAATACGAATAAGACAGTGACCATACTGTCCGCGTCCACCCGACTGATGAATATACTTACCCTCGGCTTCTGCTTCTTTAAGTACGGTTTCGCGATAGGCAACCTGGGGTTGACCAACGTTTACATCCATTTTGTACTCACGCATCATGCGGTCAACGATAATTTCAAGATGCAGCTCACCCATACCCGACAACACGGTTTGGCCGGTTTCGCGGTCGAACTTTACGTGCAAGGTAGGATCCTCATCCAAAAATTTCTGAACCGTAGTACCCATTTTTTCCTGATCGGATTTGGTTTTTGGTTCAATAGCCAGTGAAATAACCGGATCCGGAAATTTAATTGATTCAAGTACGATTGGTGCATTTTCATCGCTTAATGTGTCACCGGTTTTGGTCTTTTTAGGGCCTACCAATGCCACGATTTCTCCAGCATAGGCTTTTTCAATTTCTTCACGCTGATTGGCATGCATAAGCAGCAACCGTGAAATGCGCTCACGCACATTTTGACGGGCATTGTAGACATACGAACCAGAAGTAAGTACGCCTGAATAAATACGGGCATAGGTAATAGTTCCCACATGCGTATCAAGCTGTATCTTAAACGCCAGCATACAGAGCTTTTCTTCTTCTACCAGTTTTCGCTTTTCAATTGCATTCGTTTGAGGATTAACTCCCTCGACTTCACCCAAGTCCATAGGAGAGGGTAAAAAATCAACGACTCCGTCAAGCACCGGCTGTACGCCTTTATTGCGCAAGCTGGTTCCACAATAGATTGGCACAATTTTATACGCAATGGTTGCTCTACGAATACCCTGCATCAACTCGTCCTGGGTAATTTCCTGATCATGTAAAAACTTTTCAAGAAGCGCGTCATCATGCTCGCTAACTTTTTCAACGAGTTGTGCCCGTGCCTTGACGGCTATATCTTTGTAGTCTTCCGGAATTTCTTTTTCTGTAAACTTCGTTCCCTCGGGATCCTGATCCCAATACAGAGCTTTCATAGTAGTAAGATTAATGACACCTTTAAAGTCGGATTCTTTACCAATGGGAATCGTAATCGGGACTGCGGCAACACCCAAACGAGTCACTATCTGCTGCATGGTACCTTCAAAATCTGCTCCTAACTTGTCCATTTTATTAATGAAACAAAGACGAGGAACTTTATACTTATCTGCCTGGCGCCATACGGTTTCGGACTGGGATTGCACACCCTCTTCAGCATCAAAAATAACCACTGCGCCGTCCAGTACGCGCAAACTGCGCTCTACTTCCGCGGTAAAATCAACGTGTCCGGGTGTGTCAATTAAATTGATGCGTACCTGCCGCCAGAACGTGGTGGTTGCAGCAGAAACGATCGTGATGCCCCGTTCACGCTCCTGCGCCATCCAGTCCATCTGAGTCGTACCCTCATCGATATCTCCGATTTTATAGCTGCGGTTGGTATAAAAAAGAATGCGCTCAGTGGTAGTTGTTTTGCCGGCATCAATGTGAGCAATGATACCGATATTACGGATCTTATCGAGGGCGACGTTTCGGTTTTGAGTAGTAACAATATTTTGGACCGCCATATACCCCTCTTACCAATTAAAGTGTGCAAACACTTTGTTTGCCTCTGCGAGTTTTTCCGACTGCATCTTTTTGTCGAATGCAGCACCTTTTTTGTCGTATCCGTCGAGAACCTCTGCCTTTAATTTTGCTGAAAATGTTTTGTACTCTTTATTGCTGCGCTCACGTGCCGCATCAACGAGCCAGCGCATAGCCAAAAATAATCGGTGATGGGGTGTTACTTCGCGGGGAACCATATATGAGGCACCTCCCACACGACGAGGTCGTACAATAAAACGGGGGCCAATATTGGCAATGGCAGTATCAAGTACCTCCATAGGGGCCATTTTTTTCTCTTTTTCGATTTCAGCCATCATGTCATACACAATGCGCTCAGCAAGCATTTTTTTTCCGCTTTCCATGATTAAGTTAATTAATTTAGCAACAGCCAGGCTCTGATACTGGGCGTCAGGTTGTGCTTTTCGTTTAGCATACGCGCGTCGTGGCATAGGTTATTTTCCGCTCTTAACAACTTGTTTTTTTACACCATACTTTGACTTTGATGTCTTACGGGTTTCAACGCCGGCAGTATCGTATACACCGCGTACAATATGGTACTTAACACCAGGCAAGTCCTTAACGCGGCCGCCGCGGACCAATACGATAGAGTGTTCTGCCAAATTGTGGCCAATACCCGGAATATAGGCCGTAACTTCCATTTTGTTTGACAGACGAACACGGGCAACCTTACGCAAAGCCGAATTAGGCTTTTTTGGCGTCATGGTACGCACAATAACGCAGACTCCCTTTTTCAAGGGAGAAAAACGGGTCGTATAGCGCCCAGTGTTATGGTTAAACATAGACTTAAGCGCGAGCGTTTTTGTTTTATAAGCTCGCGTCCCTCGTCCTTTTTTAACCAGTTGATTAATGGTTGGCATCTTTTTTATACGTAATACTTTTCCAACAAATCCTGGGTTACCGGGATAAGTCTTCCGATTATAACATTTTCCTTAAGACCGTACAAATAGTCAACCTTGCCGCGGATTGCTGCATTGGTCAAAACCGTGGTCGTATTCTGGAATGAAGCAGCAGACAACCATGAGTCGGTTTGTACTGCGGCTCGAGTTACACCCATAATAGTTGCCTTACCCGTTGCCGGCTTTCCACCCTTGGCAACCAAGCGCTTGTTCTCTTCAACAAACTGGTCTTTGTTTACCAATTCTCCAACCAGGAAGTTACTGTCGCCTTCATCTTCGACAATAATCTTGTCGCTCATTTTGCGAATCAGCACTTCAAAATGCTTATCGTTAATACCAATACCCTGCGACTCATAGACGGCCTGTACTTCGTTGAGTAAGTACACCTGGGCAGCGCGCATACCTTTAATTTCAAGCACTTCTTTCAGTCTCAAATAGCCCTCGCTTAACTGTGTTCCACGGCCAACCAATTGCCCGTCTTTAACATGCAGTTTCTGCGACAGAGGAATAAGGTATTCACGTGAATCATCACTGTTGGTTGAGGTAATGCGCACTAGGTACGCATCATGCTCCGCATCTTCCTTAACTTGGACTTTACCGTCAAGCTCAGCAATGGGTGATATAACCTTAGGCGTACGGGTTTCAAACAGTTCCTCCACGCGTGGCAAACCTTGGGTAACGTCGGAGATAACGATACCTCCAAAGTGACGTACCCGCATCGTGAGCTGTGTTCCTGGCTCGCCCACTGATTGAGCGGCAACGACACCAACCGGTACACCAAATTCAACGACTCGGTTTCTACCCAAGTCCATGCCGTAACAACGGACACAAACACCTCTGGTGGTGCGACATACGAGTGGCGAACGCATCAATATCTTGGTTATTCCCTCGCTCACTATTTTTTGTGCCGCTTCTTCCGTAATAAGTTCGTTTCGCTTTACCAATATCGTGTTTCCTTTTTTGATATCAGCCGCTGCAAAGCGTCCCACAATACGTTCGGTAAACTTACCTCCGCGAATACCTTTTGTTTCTATCTCAATTCCTTCTTCAGTTCCACAATCATCCTCTTTGATGATCATGTCGTGGGCAACGTCCACCAAACGGCGGGTAAGGTATCCGGCGTCTGCCGTTTTAAGAGCAGAGTCGGCCAAACCTTTGCGTGCTCCACGGGTTGAGGTAAAGTATTCAAAGATGGTTAATCCCTCACGGTAATTTGATTTCGTAGGCATTTCGACAATCTTACCCATTGGGTCATACACGAGTCCTTTAATACCTGAAATCTGCTTCAGCTGCTCTCGGGACGCGCGGGCACCGCCTGACTTAATAATAATCTTAACCGGGTTTTCTTCTTCATAGTCGTCCCATGTTAAGTCAGCCAGTTTTTCAGTGGTTTCAATCCACAAATTAATGGAAAGCTCCTGTTTTTCACCTCTCGTTAACAGTCCCTGAGCGTAGTTACCTTCAATTTCGGCAGCCTGTCCTTCGGCCTCACTTACAATCTTATCTTTGTTGCCGTGAATAACCGCGTCAAGTACTGAGAATGATGCACCGCCAAACTGCGTTGCAGCCCAGAATCCCAAACTCTTTAGGCTGTCCACAAGCGTCGCTACGCCGCTTCCGTCAAGCACTTCGTATGATTGCTTAACCAAATCTTTAACGTCTTTTAGTTTCATTTCGTGATTCACAAACGGCACGCCCTCAGGAAGCTTTGCGTTAAGCATTAAGCGTCCTACGGTGGTGATAAGCATTTTTCCTTCATACAGGACCCCAAGCGGTTCACGTACATCAATGACGCCATGATCATAGGCCATTAACGCCTCCTGGCTGCTGGCGCAGTAGTGCTTCGGCTTTTCAAGCTCTGCTTTGAAACGCGCTTGATCAATGCTGGTTAAGAAGTACAAACCCAGTACCATTTCTTTGTTAGGAACGGCAATAAGTGATCCATCAGCCGGCTTTAATACGTTTCGGCTGGGCAACATATATTCAATAGCTTCGCGCTTTGCTTCCTCAGACAGAGGCACAAATACGCCCATGGCGTCACCATCAAAGTCTGCGTTAAATCCGGCACAGACGCACGGATGCAATCGAATGGCAATATCATCGGTTAATACCGGATAGAATGCCAAGATACCCAGCTTGTGCAGGGTTGGTGCGCGGTTAAGGAGAATCGGATAGTCTTTCGTTACTTTTTCAAGAATCTCATACACCGTGCTATTTTTTTCTTCAAAAAAATTCTTCGCGCTCTTAATGTTGGTGGCGTACCCTTGCATAATGATCTCTTTCAGAATAAAGGGTTTAAACAGCTCAAGCGCCATTTCTTTAGGAAGTCCGCACTGATTAAGATGCAACTCAGGACCCACCACGATAACCGAACGACCTGAATAATCAACGCGTTTACCCAGTAGGTTCTGTCGGAACCGTCCCTGTTTTCCCTTCAAGATATCAGATAGGGATTTCTTTTTCTTGGTTCCCACCGAACGGCTTCCGGTTGAGGCTCGTCCGGTGCTCTTGGTAAGGTCGATTAATGAGTCGACTGATTCCTGCAGCATGCGCTTTTCGTTGCGCAAAATGATGTTAGGGGCACCCAATTCAATAAGGTGTTTCAAACGATTGTTGCGGTTAATGACGCGGCGATAAAAATCGTTTAAGTCTGAGGTTGCAAATTTTCCTCCGGTCAGCTGTACCATAGGACGCAAATCAGGAGGCAGTACCGGCAATACGGTTAATACCATTGATTTTGGATCGATTTTCTGTTTCATGAACGATTCAATCACGCGGATGCGCTTCAAAATCTTGGTTCGGCGCTCGCCTTTTGCTTTTTCAAGTTTTTTGTTAAGTGCGGCAATGAGTTTTATAAAATCAGTGCTGCTTAAGACTTCCAAAATAACTTCCGCACCCATACCAACCTCAACCAGGTCATCAATTTCCATGTCGCGCATAGCCAAATAATCATCCTCTTCAAGGACATTCATCGGTTTGATGGTGTGTACTAATTTAGTAAGTTTGTCGTAGTAGTTTTCCTGAATAGCTTTTTTTTCGCCAAAATCCTTGGAAAGGGCAATCTTGCGCTGTTTATATTTATGTTCAATCTCAGATCCGGCTATATGTTGCTGGTCGGTATTGCTTACTTTTTTCTTTAATGATGTAGTTTCTTTCTCTTCCAGTTTTTTGAGAATTTCCTGCTCATTGACATACCATTTTTGCAGCATATCGATTGATTCCTTCAGTCGTTCCGCAACACGCTGTTCTGCTTTTGGACGCTTATCGGTATGAACCTGCTTGATTAAGTACAGTGCAAAGTATACGATTCGCTCAAGGCCTGACGAAGAAATACCCAATACCTGAGCAAGGGGTGAACTGGTGGATTTAAAAAACCAGATATGGGCAACCGGAGCAGCCAGTACCACGTGGCCCATGCGATCACGACGAACGCTTGAGGAAGTTACTTCAACGCCACAACGATCACACACAATGCCTTTGTAGCGGATACGGCGGTATTTTCCACAATAACACTCATAATCTTTGG
>PFEE01000006.1:17977-20770 GCA_002793745.1 Candidatus Roizmanbacteria bacterium CG10_big_fil_rev_8_21_14_0_10_45_7
GGAGAAGCTAAAATAAGGCGCAAGGCCTTAAAAAAATCTTTAGGCAGATTTTTTTCCTCTTTTTGTGCCTCTTTTGCTGCTTCCTGCAATGCCTCAGCCGATAATACCGGTGCTTCTAGCTCGTCTGCTTCGGTATCTTCTACTTCTTGTGTCGGCTGTGGTTTCAATTCTTCGTCTTCCATGTGGGTATATTGATATAATTAATGTAATTTCTCGACTTCTAATCCTAAAGCATTCAATTCTTTGAGCAACACGTTAAATGATTCTGGTGTGCTGGGCTCAGGAATCTCAAGGCCCTTAATGATCGCTTCAAAGGCCATGTTGCGGCCCTTGATGTCATCACTCTTAATAGTGAGCATTTCCTGCAGGGCATGAGCGGCACGATGTGACTCAAGTGCCCATACTTCCATTTCTCCAAAACGCTGGCCTCCCATTTGGGCTTTACCACCCAATGGCTGCTGGCTTACCAAGGAGTAAGGACCGGTTGAGCGGGCATGAAGCTTATCCTTTACCATATGGGCAAGCTTCAGGATGTACTCGTAGCCCACCACAATCTTGTTCTTGTACGCTTCACCGCTTTTGCCGTCATACAGGGTAAATTTACCGTCTGCCGGAAGCCCTGCTTTTTTCATTTCCGCTACTAATATATCCTCTTCAATTTCATCAAACACCGGCACGGCTACCTTGTAACCCAGTTTCTTTGCCGCCATACCGATATAGGTTTCAAACAGCTGGCCCAAATTCATACGGGAAATCACTGAAAGTGGTGAGATGATGACGTCAATCGGCGTACCATCTTCCATGTACGGCATATCCTCGACGGGTACGATACGGGACACAACACCCTTGTTACCGTGGCGTCCGGCAAGCTTGTCACCCACCATAATTTTGCGCAGCTCTGCGGTTTGTACTATCACGCGCTTCAATACGCCTGGTTCAAGCGATGCGCCTCTTTTCTCTTCAAGCTCGCGGATATGAACGACAGTACCACTCTTACCATACGGAACAGTCAGCGACGTGTCTTGTACTTCTTTTGCTTTTTCTCCGAAGATTGCCTTTAACAAGCGCTCTTCTGCAGTAAGTTCTTTTTCCCCTTTTGGAGCCACTTTACCAACCAGAACATCTCCGCCTTTTACCTTAGAACCAACGATGACAATACCGTTTTTATCAAGGTTTGACAGCAGGTCTTCACGAACATTGGGAATATCGCGCGTTATTTCCTCCGGTCCCAACTTGGTGCTTACCACGTCAGCTCTAAACTCCTCCATGGTGATAGAGGTAAGTAAATCTTCCTTGACAACGCGCTCAGATACTACAATAGCGTCTTCGTAGCCCAGTCCGTCAAATGCCATATAGGCAACCATGAGGTTTTGTCCGATTGCAATTTCACCCTTATCGCTGTTTGGTCCGTCAATCAGCACTTCATTTTTCTTTACCGATTCTTTATTACTTACTAATGGGCGCTGGCTGAATGATACGTCTTTATTAGTACGAACAAATTTTTGAATGTGATATTTATATTCTTTACCGCTCTTTCCTTTATATACCAACTTTTCTCCGTCAACGTATTTAACGTCGCCGTCTTCAGGAGCAATAATGGTTCGCTTACCGCCCAGAGCAATAGCGCGCTCCATACCAGTTCCCACGAGCGGAGCCTCAATTTTGACGAGCGGCACGGCCTGACATTGCATGTGCGTACCCATTAATGCACGGCTCGCGTCGTTGTTTTGCAGGAATGGAATAATTGAGGCAGACAAACCAACTACCTGTCGTGGCGATACATCTATATATTCAACCTTTTGAACATTGATTTCAATAAATTCACCCTTATACCGTGCCGGAACGCGCGCATCGGTAATGTACCCTTTGTCGTCCTGGTTAACAGCTGACTGGGTAATATAGTGATTTTCCTCGTCATCAGGAGGCAGGTACAAAATTTCATCCGTTACCTGCATTTTTCCTTTGTTCTGTACCACGCGGCGATACGGAGCTTCAATAAATCCAAATTCATTGACACGTGCGTAGAGCGCCAAATAGGTAACCACACCGATATTGGGTCCCTCAGGGCTTCGAATAGGACAGATGCGTCCGTACTGTGAAGGAGAAATATCACGAATGGAGAACGATGCGCGATTTTTGGTGATACCACCGGGGCCGCCTACGGTTAAGCGGCGCAAGTTGTCGATTTCTGAAAGAATGTTGGTTTGGTCGAGAATGGTTGAAAGTTGGCTGGTTTTCAAGAAAGAATTAAGGGCCGAGATAAGCGGGCGAGGATTAATCATTTGTGAAGGAGATGCTTCGTTTTCTGCTGAGATGAGGCTCATACGACCCTTGGTATCGCGCTCAACCCGCATCATACCGACCCGCACGCCATACATACCCACGAGCTCGCCAACACGGCGCACACGGCGGTTGCCCAAATGGTCGATATTATCAAAGCCCTTTTTCGTCTGAGCTACCGAAATTAAGTATTTGATAATAGCAATAAGGTCATCTTTAGTTAACAGTGATTGCTTGTCAGAAATCCTAAGTCCCAGCTTTTTGTTCATTTTGTAGCGTCCTACTGCGGCCAGTGAATAGCGACGGGCGTTAAAGAATAAATTTTCAAACGCTTCACGCGCATTATCAAGCACCAGCGTTTCACCGGGTTTTATCTTTTTATACAGTTCAAGAATTGCCTCTTCCTGTGAGTTGGTGCGATCGCGATTCAGTGTTCCTTCAATATATTCGCGGTATGCAGCTTCGTCAAGATCGCCGAAGGCAGAACGGATGTCTTGTGCAGTCATACCAAAC
>PFEE01000006.1:21021-34800 GCA_002793745.1 Candidatus Roizmanbacteria bacterium CG10_big_fil_rev_8_21_14_0_10_45_7
TTTGGCGATTTTGCAGCTCTAAATGAAGATATACTGGGAAACTGTATGAAAGTTGTTTATCAAACGCCTCATCAACGCTAATCTTAGGAGATTGATACTCAACTTTATCAAGCGTTAACAACCAATTTTTTTTGGTGTAGTCCTCTATGGGAAAAAACTCAGTTAGGATTTTTTCAAAGTCTTTTTCTATAAAGCGTTGGTATGATTCCTTTTGAAAAGAAAGAAGGTCGAGTTCAATAGCCGCTTCGTTCGCGTTTTTTGAAAAAAAATTTCGTTTTTTTGATATAGCCATGTGCTTGATCCTTCTATGAAACAAAATAAAGCGCACAGAACGTACGCTTTTGACCGTTTTGGTTGGAAGTCAATTGTATAAGAGCCAGCCTCACTTGTCAACACTATTATGATTCCCGTTCGAGCTTCTTCAAAACAGAACGAACATTTTTGTGACCAGATTCCTTTTTAGACTGCTGTGTAGACCCCCTTGCCATACCCATATATTCATCACCATACTCGGCTAAATCCTCGGCTATGGTTAACAGTTGTTTAACGATTCGCCGGCCTGAGGGGGTAATAGCTAAATAGGCCAGTGCTCCGCCGACCACCGCTCCGGTAAATAACCCGCTGATAAATCCCTGACTCTGGTTAGTGTTGTCGTTATTACTCATGGTCTTCGGTTGAGCGCTTCTGCATAAATTGCCTAATTAATCCGCCCACCAGCCCAATGCTTTGGAATGCTCCCTGCATGCTGTTCATTGAACGAGATATACCGACGGTAAGCTTTTCCGCCTCTTTTGATACAAACTCAATGCGTGACGTGATTTTTGATATAGTGCGCAGCACTATAATGAGTTGGACCCCGACAATGGTAAGCAGAATACTGCTAATAACGAGTGTTGCCGTAAGTAATATTTCTAATGAGTCAACCGTCATGATATAAGTACTGTATCAAAGTTACAATCGTACATCAACTGTGATTGTGCGCCGTGTTTCCTGTCCATTTTCACCGATTGCTAAAAACTCAAGCTCTTGCCTGCCCGGACGCAGATACAGTTCCTGAGTGAAGGCGCCTTTTTCATTTTGATAAATCCGCTCTTTATTCAGATACAACAGCACGCCCCGATCAGTTGATCCTTTAATCACCAGTGGCTCACTTCGGGTAATGCGTGAGGGTGTCGGCTGCAGCTCAAGGCGGGGTTTGACAAAAATGGTGCGCAGTTCAATGTAGGCAAACAATAGGATGACAGCAATCACACCAATAACCGCAATAGGAATTGAGGTAAGGGTGCGATGCATATAACCACTGGTACGGATAAATTTATTTTGCTTATCTGCGCAATCGCGGCGCAGCAACGATAGAGCCCGCTCCTCCACCATGCCCACGGCGCGTGCATAGCGCCGAATAATACTTGATAAGTACCCAAATGAGGGAAATACATCCCACTTACCCTCCTCAATGGCTTCAATGTGGTGCATAGATATGTTCGTTTGTTTATGCAGCTCCTCCCGGGTTATGGCACGCACTTCACGCTGTTGTTTGAGCACTTCATTAAGCGGCCTCATGCTTTATTGAGTTCTTCGGGGGACGTTATGCGTATTTCGCGGGGCTTTGCTCCACTGCCGGGGCCAATCGCTCCCGAGCTTTCCAACTTGTCCATGAGTCGCGCGGCACGCCCGTATCCTACGGATAAATAGCGCTGCAGGAAAGAGGTTGAAGCTTTACGATGTTGGCACACCAATTCAACGGCCCGCATAAACAATGGGTCATTGTTTTCACTTTTCAGCACCATCATGCCCGATGGAGTCATGGTTTCTTTTACCGAATTTTCGGTAATTTCCGTCGTATAGTGAACCACCGGCACGGTTTTCTTAAAAAATTCAACCAAGTTGTTGATTTCCTTTTCTGTCACAAACGGGCCCTGAATACGGGTGGGCTTTGAGCTTGAAGGTGATAGATACAACATATCACCCTTACCCAACAACTTTTCAGCGCCGGGCATATCAATAATAACTCGGGAGTCGATCATACTGGATACGTTAAATGATACACGTGCAGGAATATTTGCCTTCATAAGGCCGGTGATAACATCAACCGATGGCCGTTGCGTAGCCAACACCAAGTATATGCCCACAGCTCGGGCTTTTTGTGCTATGCGGGTAATCAGGCTTTCAACTTCTTTAGAGGCGGCCATCATCAGGTCGGCCAACTCATCAATAACAATTAACACCATAGGCATGCGCTCCTCCGGACGCACTGCCCGCGCGTTGTACGAGTAGATATCGCGGGCGCGCATATTGGATAACAATTGGTAGCGGTCCTCCATTTCTCCAACCGCCCATTTCAGTGCCGATAACGTATCTTTGGTGTCATGAATAATATTGGTCATAAGATGGGGAATACCATCAAACGGAGAAAACGTTACCCGCTTGGGATCTATCAGCAACAGCTTTACTTCATCAGGTGTGGTACGGAACAAAATGGAACAGATCCATGCAGACAAACATACCGACTTACCTGAGCCGGTTGTTCCCGCAACCAGAATATGGGGCATGGTATCGATATCAACGGTAATGGGGTTACCCGACACATCATAGCCCATCGGCACACGCAGTAGCTTTGCCCGGTCAACAAAATGTTGAGTACGCAGCATTTCCTTGAGCGAAACCGTTTGTGAGCGCAAATTCGGTACCTCAATACCCACCAATGATTTTCCGGGAATCGGAGCCTCAATACGAATTTGCCCATTGGGAGCAGCGAGCGCCAACGCAAGATTATTGGAAAGCGAGGTAATCTTATTGAGCTTAACGCCTTTGGCAATCTGCAGTGCATATTGGGTAACAGCTGGACCATAGCTGATGTCTACGACCCTCGCCCGTACGCCAAAACTGTCCAGCGCTTCCTCAATCGAGTCGGAATTTTGTTTGACGTCTCCCCGATCTGCCTGGACATTACTGGGATCGTCCAGCAGCGACAAGGGAGGAAACTTCCAGTCTTTTGATATGCCGGTTGCGGCCGAATGGAATTTATTATCGGCAAATTCAGTCTGGGCAGCAGCTGTCGCTTT
The DNA here is from genome assembly GCA_002793745.1 of Candidatus Roizmanbacteria bacterium CG10_big_fil_rev_8_21_14_0_10_45_7. Taxonomy (GTDB): domain Bacteria; phylum Patescibacteriota; class Microgenomatia; order UBA1406; family UBA1406; genus PFEE01. The sequence goes on from PFEE01000006.1 coordinate 24,084, forward strand.
GGTGGGTTGAGCCGAAGGCGAAATCCCCGAAGGGGACATTGGTTTAGCAAGTGGCTTATTTCCAACAAACTCATCTTCCATCCTGTCCCGCGAAGTTTCAGCGGAGTGGGACTTATTGGGTACAATGGCAAAAATAGCCTGCAAAGTTTTTACGATTGCGTCGGTGATCTTTGCAACCAACATAATAAAATCCTGCAATGAAAGCTCGAAGATGATAAGCATACTGATAAGAAACAGTGTCAGATATAACACACTGGCACCCAGTGATGAAATAAAATCGGCAACCGTTACTTGCAGCACGATGCCAACTTCACCCGTTCCAAACAATCCCAACAATGATATAAACAGCAATATTATCCCTGCCATCCAGCGCGGCTTTACCAATTTTACTTTTTTAGGCTGTATGGAAAGCGCCCCACCCATCAAGAAAAAAACCGGAAAGATAAAGGCAAACGCTCCGAACTGGTTCATCATCCAAACGCGTGCCCACGAAAGGCCTTCGGCCTTCTGATTAAAGGATATGGCTAGCAGCACAAAGGCTAGTATCAGCAGGAGCGCAAAAATGCTGTAGATCGTGCCCGATTTTAGTTTTCCTCCCACGATTGGTATACGTATCGCCTTCTTTCTTCCCATAGTAGGAAGATTATATACAAATCACCTGCTGTTGTATAATACACCGTAATTATCATGATCAATAACCGCTCCATAAAAGCCGTTTCACAAGCAACCTATCATGAACAATTTATGCGCCCGCTGTATGATTCATACTGTTTTTCAAATATTCCTGGAACGATTGAGTACTTGCTAACCGGCACGCAAAACCGAACACTGCCACTGGACACCTTAGGAAAGAAAACAAGATCAAATAAAGTGCTGCTGCTATTCATTGACAGCTTTGGGTGGGTGTTTTTTGAAAAGTATAAAAACAGATATCCCTTCCTCTCACGATTTGTTAAGCAGGGCACTGTGTCAAAATTAACGAGCCAGTTTCCCTCCACCACCGCTGCACATGTCACCAATATTCATACGGGATTAACCAGCGGAGAAAGCGGCATTTATGAATGGACCTATTGGGAACCAAAAATTCAACAGCTTATTAACCCGCTTTTGTTTAGCGTAGCCGACGGTTCAAAAGGACGCGGAACGCTTAACGCACTGGGTGTAAAACCGTCAGATCTGTTTCCCCGACAAACGATATACCAAAGACTAAAAGAGAAAGGTATTACCTCTCATATTCATCAATATAATATGTATACCCCGTCGGAATACTCCGATGTGGTATTTGACGGCGCCATTATCCACCCCTATTCATCATTTGCCCGCGGACTTACCGAATTGGCAGATAATATCAACAACACCAGCGGGAAACAGTACTTTTTCTACTACTACGACTTTATTGATGGCGCTGCCCATCTTGGTGGTCCTGATTCACCCTTTCAACTTGCAGAAATACATAACACCTTCACGATGCTTGAGGATTTGTTATATAAAAAAATTGCCAATATTGAAGACCTCACTATTTTACTCACCGCTGATCATGGCATGGCCTCGGTTGATCCTGCAACCTGCATCTATATCGACCAATTACCAACCTACCAGAAACACATCAAGCCATATCTAGAAAAGCATAATAAAAAACCCATTGCTCCCATCGGGTCTCCTCGCGATATGTTTTTGCGTATTTCTGATCAGCATACAGCAACCGTAATAGATCACCTCACTCCCCTATTAAAAGGTCGCGTTGAAGTTGTTGCAACACGGACCTTAATTGAACAAGGCTTCTTTGGCTCAGCATCAGATGAGTTCAAGGCAAAGGTAGGTTCAATTACGCTACTTCCCTATAATAAAAACGCCGTTTGGTGGTACGGTGAGAACGGCGAATTTAAGCTTACGTATCATGGACATCATGGCGGACTCACTCCACAGGAAATGCAAATACCGTTCCTAGTATTATAAACCTTTAGCCACTAATGCTTGTGCCGTATAGAAATCTCCCAATAACTCGCGGCGGCGTTCTTCAGTGAATTGAGGTGGCCCTGCATAACTAAGCGCCTTTAGAAAGCCCTCACCCAACTCTCCATTCATCGAACGTCCATTATAAATTTGCATTAAGCCTGCTGCTGTTTTCAATGCATCCTGTCGTGCGCCAATGATGCTTCCATCGATATGAACTCCTTCTTTTATATTTGATGCAATAAGTAAATTTTCTAAAAAACTTAATCCTCGCTTATGTGATCCATCAGACTGTACTACTTCTGGCCAACACCTAAAATTGCGTTCTTGATCAAGGACGGGCATATCAATTGCTTCGTGGGGAGCGCTTAAGTTACGTACCACGAACTGAGGTCTCTGTGTTGGCTGCACTCGTGGAACGAGCCCTCCAGCTCGAGCCACCTCAGGGAGAGAATTTTTTCCAATAACCAAAACCTCAACGCTACACCCTTCAGGAGTCATTGCGCAAATTAAACCATATCCAGCATTTCCGGCTTCTATAACCATTTCGCCTCCTCCTAATGAACCATTGCCTCTGCCAGAAAACCCATATACTCCTTGGTCGGCAAGACTATCAATCGCTTCCAAAAATGATGCCTCCTCGCCTTCTACCGGTGATATTAATACATCTAAATCTGAAAAAGGGGTAGAGGGAAATCCTCTTGAAGAAAAAGAGCCTGTAGGTACAGCGTTTACTCCATAGCTTCCAAAATGGCCAACAAGACGGTCTTGTAATCGCCCTAAATATTCACCATGCTGCTCTATGGTTCTCGATCCCCGTTCAGGAAACATCATTCCGGCAAATGCGTTAATGAGATGTTTATTCATGGTTGCATCAATAATTCCTAGTCTGGCGGCAACGGCATCTCGTTGCTCATCAGTGAGGCCAAACATGGTATTTACAATATCTTCATAGTTGGAAACAAAACCCGTACTCATTTGTCCTCCAGTAGCAATATAGTTATAAATAGAATCTATGCGACACAAAAGAGACCGTATTTGTTCCTGCGAAGATTGGGGTTCCGAATAATGATGTATAGAATTATCTACACCCATAGGTAATGGTAACAAGGAAAAATAAAAAAACAAGACTTATGCCGAATGTTTTGAATAGATCTGCAAAAAATTTTGTAATTCGTTTATTTTTACTTCAACTTCGTTTGCTAGTTCGGTAAAAAAAATTTTATACACCTTGCTGTTTTTTTCCCAATATCCAATTAACAAAGAATATTCTTGTAGTAACGGTATATAAAAATCTCTGTACCAGCCAATACCATTTGCCGAAACCACAAAAATACTTTTAGATGTATTGTCTAAAATATCTACCAGTTTAATTATCGAGCATTCTTCTGAAACAAAATACAAAGGGGCTATAGCCTCTTTAATTGTTTTATCTTTAAAGTCTATCGTCATCTCTTTAACTAATCGAAGTACGTCTTTATTGGTTAACTGTACTATCTCTTTTTCTGTTGCATCCGTGTCCTCTAACAGGTCGTGAAACAAACCCGCAATAATAATTGCTTGCTTTTTTTGCGCAGAGATACTGCTTTTGTCCAAAACCAGCTTGAGCTTGCATCCTACTCTTAGGCCGTGTTCAAAAATACTTGTTTTTGAGCCATCAACAAGGTTACCCAGCTTTTTGTGTGCAAATGCTACTTCTTTGGGGAAAAAGCTCATCGGTGTAGTTTTTCCTCTAACTTTGCTACTATTTCTTCTTTCAGTATAGGATTGTCGTAAGTCAGCGCATTCCACACTTCTGCTGAGCCAGGATAATGGGGATCAAGAAGTCCGAGTTGGTACAGTCGACATAAATCATGAGTGTCCTGTTTTGGTACTCCCACTTGTGTCTGCCCTCCATATGCGCATAATCCATTCCCATTTCTGTTCATAGTTACTTTATAGAAACCGGTAAAAGCTGGGTGTGCAACGTGAACCTTCTGGCCGTCGACAATAACATGATCCGTATAGTCAAAAAGCACCCGCTGGTTCGTAGGATATGAATATGCTCTATTTGCTAATAAAGGAACCGTAGCACATTGAGGAAAAACAGTAATCATCGTTGTTAAAAAATCCACCGGAAACTCATTAAAATCAGTCTGGACAATCGGGTTGGTAAATCTATACCCATGATGTTCTCTCGGGTCGGTTAGGAATTCAATGCCTCCAAAACCGGTACTCGCGTGAAGCGCTGCGTAAATTTGTTGCAATTTTTCGTAGCCGTCCTTAGGGTCCGAATGCCAAATAATAATATCGGCATCGGTAGGTTTCCTGTCAATAATTTTTTGGTCCAGCTGTCGTAATGTAACACTGCCTCCCGCTGTAACAAACCAGTCTTTTCTGGGCAAACCTATCTGATCTAATACATTTCCTACCTGTACGACGGTATCTAAAAAAGGCGCATACTCGGGGTATGCGCTCCTTTCAATTCCTCTATTAAAACATATGTCTTTCACTACTCCATTGTCTGCGCTCATGATTTAAGTGGTACTTATAAAAAAAAGCGCCCCGTAGGGCGCACACGTTAGTTAACTGCTGGTGCAAATGTAATAATTAATCATTTTGACGACATAGTATACATGTTGTATTACTTCACCAACGCAAACTTCATACGGCCGCGGTCGTCTATTTCAGAGATCTTTACTCGCAGCTCCTGGCCTTCCTTTAATACTTCATTAGCGTCTTTTACAAAACCCATGCCCATTTGAGATACGTGCAGCAAACCTTCTTTGCCTGAAGCGATCTGCACCACGCCACCAAACGGCAACACTTTCACAACCGTCCCTGGATATTCTTCACCGAGTGCGTATACTTTGTATGCTTCCTGTACCATGGCAACCGCTCGCTCTATGGAATCGGCGTCGGGACTCGAGATAGAAACTTTACCCCGCTCATCAATATCAACTTCTGCGCCGGTTTCGGCAATAATCCGTTTAATGTTTTTTCCTCCGGGTCCGATAATTTCACCGATTTTATCCTCGGGAGGAGTCAAAATAACAATGCGGGGTGCATATTTTGAAACTGTTGATCGTGGTTTTGCTATAGCCTTGTCCATCACGTCAAGCACCGTCATGCGTGCTTTCCCTGCCCGCTCAATAGTTTCTGCAATCATGGCGCTGGTTAAACCTACTTTTTTAACATCAAGCTGTATGGCGGTAATGCCTTTTCTGGTTCCCGCCACCTTGAAGTCCATTTCTCCAAAAAAGTCTTCAATACCGATAATATCGGTTAATAGCTGATACTTCTCTTGCGATTCACGTACTATACCAATAGCTATGCCGCCAACAGCTGCTTTTATAGGTACACCTGCATCCATTAACGCTAGGCTTGATCCACAGGTCGAAGCCATAGAGGTTGATCCGTTTGAAGACAATACTTCAGATACGACCCATGTCGTGTAGGGAAAGTCGTCTTCTACCGGAAGCAATGGTTCAATAGCTTTTTCGGCTAATGCACCATGTCCAATTTCACGCCGTGATGGCGAACCCATTCTTCCTGTTTCTCCAACTGAGTACGGAGGCATGTAGTAGTGGTGAATATAGTTTTTAATAAATTCACCCTCTGGATTTTCAACCCATTGGCGCTGTGACAACGGTCCGAGTGTTGCAACCGATAATACCTGTGTTGCTCCGCGACGGAACAGGGCTGATCCGTGTATTCGGGGCAACACACCAACCTCTGCTTCCAGTGGCCGGATTTCATCAAATTTGCGTCCATCAGCACGTCGACCCTCTTTAAACACTAATATTTTGGTTATTTTCTTAAAGACTATGGGCAGTATTTTCTTAAAACCTTTTTCGTCAAGCTCAAACTCTTCCATGATTTTAGTGAATAACTCGTCCCCGCTTGAATCCACATTTTCCTTGTCAGCCATTTTTTCAAGCTTTGCCTTCAATTCCGTTTCGTATTTCTTTACTATTTTTGCTGCAATTGCGTCATTTTCATTTTTGGGCAACTCGACTGCCGTAATCTTTTCTTCTGTTCGGATTTCTTCAAATAATGAAATCAAGACGGCATTTTCTTTTTTTGCCCGCTCAATACCTTTGACCATAATGTCATTGGATACTTCTTCAGCGCGGCTCTCAATCATAACTACCTCATCTTTGGTGCTCGATACCACCAATTCAAGGTGTGAAAGTTGCTCTTCTTCGGGTGTGGGGTTAACAATTAAGTGGCCCTCTTTTTTGTCATTAGCAATAAGCAATCCTATTTTGGTTGTTGCAATAGGACCCTTCCAAGGAATGGGGCACAGTGAAAGTGCACACGCAGTTGAAAGCGCGGCAACAATTTCGGGTGACGTTACGCCATCAACTGAAAGAAGGGTATTAATAATTTGTACATCACGACGAAACCCTTCGTCAAATAATGGACGAACAGAGCGGTCAATCAGACGACCAACCAGAACAGCGCTATCAGTTGGTCTACCTTCACGTTTTACCCAACGTGAGCCTTTAATGCGTCCACCGGCATACAGTTTCTCTAAATATTCAATGCTTAAGGGGAAATAATCAAGCTCATTATTTTCTTTGCCGATAACCACGGTCGTCAGTATGGTTGTTTCACCATATTGGGTCATGACTGCAGAGGTTGCCTGCTGTGCAAAGCCACCCCAACGAAAAGTGAGGGTTTTGCCGGTCGAAGATTCAATAATTTTTGTGTGGGATTTCATGTGCTGTTTGCATTTTTCTTACGCGCTGTAGTGCTGTTGAAATGTTTTGATTTTGTCTTCGACCATACCAAATCGCGCCTCGTCTTTATCCTTAAGATAGTTCATTATTCTGCGGCGCTTAGAAACAATCTTAAGGAGTCCACGGCGCGAATGGTTGTCTTTGGGGTTTTCGGTCAAATGACTTTGCAGCTTAACGACCTTAAAGGTAAGAATGGCTACCTGAACCTCAGGAGAGCCGGTATCACCGCTCTTAAGGGCAAATCGGTTAATTACAAATTCTTTTGAAAGCTCCTCAAGGCTCGGCATGTTATCACCGACCGGCTTTACTGCTTTAACCTCTTTTTTCTTTGGTGCTTTGGGAGCTTTTACGACTACTTTTTTTGGGGCTGCTGCCTTTACTTTTTTGTCTGCCATAGACAGGAATTATACATAATGGGTAGGGAAAAGCAAAGTCTATTTTTTTATTATCAGCGCACGATGTACTGCCTCAAGGGGCAAAAGGGCGCATTTCAGCCGAGCTGGCGTTAACTGATGCGTGTGTAGCGATGCCAAGATGTCTTCTGTGGTTATACGCTGTATCTGTGCTATGGTTTTCCCTAACAACGATTCAAATAAGATGCTGGCGGAAGCGATAGAAATGGCGCACCCACTTGCGATAAACGAGGCGTCCACCACCACGCCATCTGTAACTCGTAAATAGGTATCTATCGTGTCACCACACAAAGGGTTATCAATATGAGAGGAATGAGTATACGCAGCCAGTTTCCCCGATTTTCGAGGATGATGGTAATGGTCAAGTATGATTTCTTTATACAAGTCCTGCTCGTCCATAGAGAGATTCTACCTCAGAAAGGGTAATGCCCGCTTCTAATAATTTTTGTATGCCCGAACGCAAAAAACCCGCAGCGATCAGATCTTCGACCTGTTGCTGCGACACGCCCCGCGTAGACAGATAGTATTGTTCATCTTCTGATAGGTATCCGGTGGTTGAACCATGGGTACAAAACACCTCATGCGCCTCAATTTCCAGCTTAGGCTCCGATACCACCCGCCCTTCACTACTTAATATAAGATTGTCATTCTTTTGATACGCATGGCTGTGTGCGCCGGTTGTATCAATGGTGATAGTACCTTCAAAATGAAAAAATGACGTATCCCTTACCAGTGATTTACAGAGCAAGTCAGAGGTACTCTGTTTACTAGTATGACGCTGAAAGCTACGAATGGTATAGCTGCTGTTACCATTAAGCTGCACCAATATCACTACAAACAATCGAGAATCTTCTGAAGGTTTCATATGAATTTCTATGTCACGCTCTGCGCTATCGCCAACGAGGTTCAGTACGACACAGGCAGTTTCATGTTTTTTTGAGATCAGTGTCAATGTGTTGCCTTTGGGGTTATTGATACAGCGAATCATCCGATACTCCCCTCCATTTCCAGCGCAATTAAGCGGTTGAGCTCAACGGCATACTCAAGGGGAAGTTCGCGCACCACTGAATCCAAAAAGCCGTTCACGATTAATGCCTCGGCGCGCTCCTTGGTCACGCCCCGCGACATGAGATAAAACAGCTGCTCATCGCCAATTTTGGATACCACCGCTTCATGCTCAACTTGGGTGTGTTGTTCATCGATCTTCATGGTTGGATACGTGTCGGACCGTGACTGGGCATCCAGCAAGAGCGCGTCGCACACCACTTTTGTTTTGGTATGGTGGGCTCCCCGTTTTATATACACCAAACCGCGGTATGAGGTTCGTCCGGCGTCTTTGGCAATTGACTTTGACACAATGCGCGAGGTGGTGTAAGGGGCAAAATGCATCATTTTGGCACCGGCATCCTGATGCTGGAGCGCTCCCGCATAGGCAATGGACAGCACCTCACCGCGCGCTCCCTCTCCCATGAGGTAACATGAGGGGTACTTCATGGTTAATTTACTATTGTGTACGATGATTCCGTTTGCAATAAAATTTTCCGCTCCTTCTACCTCAAGATCATATACTTTTTCTTTTTCTTGTGGGATAACAGCTTTTACCTGAACAAATGTGCCTATTGGTTGTTGAATATATTTATTTTTAATAATGTCTAAACTTTTTTTGGCTTTCAAAACAAGAAAATGAGAAATATATGTCTTTAATTTTCCTTTATAAAGCTTTCTCTCTTTCACGTATGTCGAAATTTTTAATGGATCAAGTCCGCAGGATATTAAAAGATATTTACACTGCAATAATAATGCTTTATTACTGCTCGAAAAAGTAATCTGGCCATATTCTCTCCCTTGTATTGTTTTATGATTTCGTATGTATCCATCGGCATCTAAATATCCTTCAATAAAAGCTAATCGCTGCTCAATGGGCAAGGTCCATATCCATTGGGGAATATGCTTGTCTTTTGCAGTACCATCAAAATCAAGCTTCATCAGTAATGATGCGATAACGACCGAGTTGATAGTGACTGAAATACCCTTCTCGCTATAGGGAATATGAAATAGTTTATCGATCACTTGTATCAGTCGTTTTCTTGATTTATCTTTTGGCGGAATCGCTAGATAGACTCTATTTGGGTGTCCTGCTCTATTTCGATCAACAAACCCATCTCCAAGATATAAACCCAGAAGCCACATGAAATCATTATTAGTCTCCTGGGGCAAGATGGGGTGGTGTTTTAAGTTTTTATATTGGTGTCGGTACTCAATACTATACGGCTTCCCTTCGTCTGGTAAGGACTGAGCTACAGCAACATAGTCACCAATATGTATATTTTTCAACTCTTTCCAATGCATGATATAGGATGATGCGTACCGTTCTTTAGATAAAACGAGAAAGGGATGATTATCAGTTGCTTTAATTGAACGAAAATTTTGTGTAACCAATTCATAGACTGATCTCGTTCCAGTAACACGAGTTGCCTTCACTGGAAATGCTTTAATACAATATGTTTTAGGGTCAAGACCATAGAGTTTATCTCCTGCTCTTATATCTACTACATTCATGAGTCCCTTATTTTTTTCATACACCTTTGTATCTCCTGCTAAGCATCCTAAATTACCGTCAATCCATTGCATAGTGGCCTGCTTTTCAACCCGTGCCCTCTTGGTTACTAGGTTATATACATTCGGGCTCCAATTTTGCACGGTGGTGTAGCGTACCTTGGCTTCCTCCTTTACAAAAATTTCAACCACCGCGCTGTGAAGCGACGAGGTTGTGTATGTAGGAGCACTGCAACCCTCTATATAATGAACCGATGATGCCTCCTCGGCAATAATAAGCGTGCGTTCAAACTGGCCCATGTTTTGCGTGTTAATGCGGAAATAGGCCTGAAGCGGCATGGGAATCGTTACTCCTTTGGGAATATATACAAAACTGCCACCAGACCAAAACGCCGTATTGAGTGCCGCAAATTTGTTATCGGCAGCAGGGATAAGCGTACCGAAATATGCTTTAAACAGCTCAGGATACTCGCGTAAGCCGCTGTCAGTGTCCAAAAAAACAACACCGAGTTTTGAAAGCTCACTGTGGATTGACTTATATAACACCTCGGACTCGTACTGAGCGGAAACACCGGACAGATACTTCTTTTCTGCCTCAGGAATACCCAAATAATCGTAGGTTTTTTTGATGTCGGCAGGAAGTTCATTCCATGAATTGGCTTTTTTGGCCTCGGGACGAACATAGTAATGAATGCTTTCAAAATCAATTCTGGAAAGGTCGCCACCCCAGGCAGGCAAAGACTTTTTCTGAAATATAGAGTAGGCCGCCAGGCGCCGTTCAAGCATCCACGACGGTTCCTGCTTGTAGGCAGACAGCTCACGAATAACCCTCTCGCTCAAACCCGGCTTTGCCTTAAAGGCGTAGGCGCTGTCTGATCGCATATCCCACTGTGAGATGTGGCTATCTGCTCCCATTAGTTAGGTAAAAGACGCATAACCGTTGTTTTCAATCTCAGTAATAACATCACGTTTTCCTTCATGTATGAGCTTGCCCGCTTTCATAATATACACGCGATCAACCGGTATAAGCTCGGCAAGGCGCAAGTAATGGGTAATAACAAGACATCCGAT
>PFEE01000076.1 GCA_002793745.1 Candidatus Roizmanbacteria bacterium CG10_big_fil_rev_8_21_14_0_10_45_7
CGCAGAGGCAGGTATTGAGGATGCGCTGCAAAAAATTCGGAGCAATCAGGCAATAGACCCTTCGGTAGTAATTAATGCAGATGATCCAGATCCAAATAAACATATTCAGGTAAAGGTGAATGCTCAGGATTTGGGAGGCGGGCAAACGTATATTTCGGACACCCAACTTGACTCCGGTGACCATTTTTTCCTTAATATGAGAAGTTATGCGGGTGATACGATGGAGATTTGTTGGGCAAGCCCCAATAGTGCAGCCATTCAGGTAATGTTTTATTACCAGGATTTAAGTACCGTTGGAGCAGGACAGGACTCATATTTTATTAACCCGGGCATTGCCCGTTTTCGCTATGAACCGCCGGCCCCCGATACCTTAGTAGAGGATCAGTCATGTAGTGTCGGTGGATATACTGACAGTACGGGGGTTCTTGATTTAGGTATTGCCACAGGAGGCAAAACACCGGATTTTATTGCGGTGTGGGTATGGTATGGCAGTGTAAGTGGTATGGCATTTATTGGTGATCAAAATATACCGATTCAAGGTAAAAATGTGACCGCAACAGCATACGTTACTGAGCAGGGAACTAACGTTACCCGCCGCATCACTTATTTTGTGAGTAGCCGTAACTATCCTCCAGCATGGTTGTTTATGGGACTGGCAACCGGATCCTTTAATTTTGGATTGGGAAGAACCTGGTAGTGTATACTAATTAGTATGGAAGCAGCATTCCCCTTACTTGCTCAGATTCAATTTTTTGCTCTGTTGCTGGTTGGCATACTGGGAGCCAGTATTCTTGCCTATCTGTTTTTTCGTCTGGCGGTTCTCATGGTGCGCTTCGGCAAGAGAGAGGAACGTGCGCTTGAGACGGTTGTATTGCAGGTAAAGGTGCCGCATGAAAATGAAGTTAAAATTGACGCCGCCGAGCAGTTTTTTAACGCGCTGTATTCAATAAAAAAGTCACATGAGGGTTTGATGGCCTGGTTTGATGAAATGGTTGAGCTTGAGGAGGTCATAGGGCTTGAAATAGTGGGTACCCATGGCGACATCTCGTTTTATTTGCACGTGCCTAAAAAATTGACGGATCTGGTTGAAAAGCAAATTTACGCTATGTATTCCTCAGCAGATATCGTCGAGGTTGAAGAACCTAATATTTTTACTGAAAACGGGCACGTTGCCTATTCCGCGCTGGTGCAAAAAGAGGTGGGCTATTTTCCCATCAAAACCTACCGCGATATGCCCACCGACTCCATATCGGGCATTACTTCAGCGTTATCGAAAATGGGAGAAGGTGAGGGGGCGCTGGTGCAGCTATTGATACGTCCGGCACATGGTCACTGGAAAAAGGAAGGTAAAGCGTTTACCGCAGAAACCAGAAAAAAAGAAACTAATCCCGAGAAAGCAACCTATAAATATGATCAAAAAACCCTTGAAAAGATTGATGATAAGTCAAGTAGAGTCGGTTTTGAGGCAGTCGTGCGAATGGTAGTCAATTCAACGAGTGCAGATAGCGCCAAGATGCACCTTGCAAATCTTAAGGCGGCATTCACTCAGTTTAATTCTGATTTAAATGCATTTCGATCTGCCAAGATTTTGTTTAAGCCAGGGTTTATGTATAGCCTTATTTATCGGTATTTTTCTATGTTTGAATGGGGGCGCTGGAAGTGCGTATCGATACTGACACCCGACGAGCTGGCTTCATTATTTCATTTTCCCAATAAAACCATTGAGACACCCAATATTAACTGGCTGAAGGCAAAAAAAGCTCCTGCACCTGCTCACATGCCCTCAGAGGGAGTGTTTATCGGATTTTCAAAGTACCGGGGCGTTCGTATTCCGGTGTTCATTGGCCCTAAAGACCGCCAGCGCCACGTGTATATTATCGGTAAAACCGGTGTGGGTAAAACACAGCTGTTGGTATCTATGATTTCACAGGATATTAACAAGGGTAAGGGTATTTGTTTCATCGACCCTCATGGTGACGCGGCAGAGTCAATTCTTGAGCTAATTCCTCCCGAGCGGGCAGAAGATGTCATTTATTTTGATCCTTCAGACAGCGAGCGGCCTATGGGGCTTAACATTATGGAGGCGCACACCGAGGAACAGAAGCACTTTATGGCCTCAGCCATTATTAATCTTATGTACAAGCTATACGATCCACAACGTACGGGTATCGTCGGTCCCCGATTTGAGCATGCGGTTAGAAACGCCATGCTTACGGTTATGAGTGAAGAAGGCAATACCTTTATAGAAGTTAATCGTATCCTGACCGATCCAAAGTTTGTGAATCAACTGCTGCCTAAAGTAAAAGATCCCATTATTCGCCGCTACTGGACCGATCAAATTGCGCAAACAACCGATTTCCATAAAAGCGAAGTGCTTGATTATATTGCCTCAAAATTTGGACGGTTTGTTACCAATAAAATGATCCGCAATATTATTGGGCAAAGCAAAAGTGCGTTTGATTTCCGCAAAGTGATGGACGAGGGGAAAATTTTGATTATCAACCTGTCTAAAGGTAAATTAGGTGAAGAAAATTCGCAGTTTTTAGGACTGATACTGATTCCTAAATTACTGTCTGCTGCCATGAGTCGTGCCGATATGCCCGAAAAAGATCGTCGGGATTTTTATCTATATGTTGATGAATTTCAGAATTTTGCTACCGGTGACTTTGCCATTATTTTATCCGAAGCTCGTAAATATGCCCTTAACTTAACCGTAGCCAACCAGTTTATTGGCCAAGTGGAAGAAGAGGTAAAAAACGCCATATTTGGTAACGTGGGTACGATTGTGGGATTCCGCGTGGGCGTTACCGACGGGGGCTACTTGCAGCACGAATTTCAGCCGGTCTTTAACGAAAACGATCTCATTAACGTGGATCGTTTTCATGCCTACATGAAGACTAACATTGATAACGAACCGGTACCGCCGTTTTCGGTTGATATGACCAAAGACATGAAAAAAGAGGGCGCGCGCCGCAATCCGCAGGTGGCTGAGGCGATAAAACAGCTATCACGTCTTAAATACGGCAAGCCTCAGGAAGTAGTAGACTACGAAATTGCGCAGAGGGCACGGCTATAGCCGTGATTATAAGGTAGGCGGCGCGTCGAAAATAGTGACATCTTCGGATTTGAAGCCCCAGTTTTGAGCAATTTCGTAGCTTAAATCAGCAGCCCATCCTTTGTATTTAAGAATAGTAGCCACATCCTTTTTAGCAGCACAATCAACGACCCGATACGGCCCCTCTACAACACCACTGGCTCTGCGTATCCATACCCGTCGATTAATATCTCCTTGGCGCATCAACGATATATCGCCCTTGCATTCGGCACAGGGAGTTATTTGACCCCACGCCAGTTGATTTGTAGCAACTTCTGCCATAAGCCCTGCCCGGCCATACCACGTAACGTATCCTTGTACCGGAAGAGCAGTTTGTTCTTCATAACCCGGATTCATCGTTGCCCATGTTTGTCCAGCCGTGCCGTATCCACGCGGAATAAGACTGGGGAATGAAGCGGCTGTTGTTGGATTAGGGCTTAGTTGAGGCCCAATAGTAGTTACCGCGTGGGGAACCTGAATAAGGGTAGGAGAGGGAGCGGTTCCGGTTGTTGTATTAACGGCGTTTTGTTTTGCGTAGGGAGCGGCAGCAAGCATGGTATTGGTGTCCATCAGCATAAAGAAGATAACACCCAGTACTACAATCGCAATAACTACAGCAATGACGGGCCAGGTGGCGGGGTTTTCTGCTGCAGCGACAGCCGCGCGTTGTGCAGCTGCTCGAGCCCCTTTTTGCAGGGCTGATTGAGCGGCATTTTTAACCATTGAGCGAGGACTGAATAAACGGTCTGCGATGCGTACTCCCGCATTTAATCCGCGATCAAATACACCACTGGTT
>PFEE01000023.1:0-2415 GCA_002793745.1 Candidatus Roizmanbacteria bacterium CG10_big_fil_rev_8_21_14_0_10_45_7
ACCGCTCTCTATTTCCTAATCTTATATCTTTTCAAGCACTACCATGATTCGAATTACAGTAGTAAGCGCTAAGGTATTGACATTCGGGTAGTATTTGGTTTATAAATAAATCATGAATGAAAATAAGATAGCCATTTTTGAAGGCAAGCAGATACGCAAAGTGATTTTCCAAAATGAGTGGTGGTTTTCGATCATTGATATTATCGAAGTTTTGACTAGAACTGATCGTGCCCGAAAATATTGGTCAGATCTCAAATCTAAACTTATCAAAGAAGGGTACGTTGAAGTGTCCGAAAAAATCGGACAGTTGAAATTAATCGCTCCAGATGGAAAAATGCGTGAGACAGATTGCGCTAATACTGAAACAGTCTTACGTATTATTCAAGCCATTCCATCTCCAAAGGCAGAACCTCTTAAACGCTGGCTCGCCAAAGTCGGTTATGAGCGTGTGCAAGAAATCGAAAACCCAGAACTAGCCCAGGAGCGAATGAAAAAGCTCTACGAGCAAAAAGGCTACTCTCAAAACTGGATAGACAAACGGCTCCGTGGCATCGCCATCCATCAAAGTCTGACCGACGAATGGAAGGAGAGGGGGATTCAAAAAGAATCCGATTATGCCATTCTTACTGCCGAGATCAGTAAAGCTACTTTTGGCATGACTCCCAGCGAGTACAAAGAGTTGAAGAAGTTAAAACGCGAAAATCTTCGCGACCACATGACTGACCTAGAACTCATTTTTAACATGCTTGGCGAGCGGGTCACCACTGAGATCTCAACCAACGAAAAGCCTGAGACATTCGACAAGAGTAAGCAGGTAGCCGTGCGTGGCGGTAATGTTGCAGGGCAAGCGCGCAAACACACCGAGCAAGAACTCGGCCACACCATTATTTCTCGCGCCAACTACTTAAAATCACCAGAGAATCAGAAACGATTGAAGTAAGTTATAATAGGGTAATGCAGTGGTTTCCTCGGCTCAAAAAGATTGAATGGATAGTGATCATAGGCCTGGTAATTGTCTTTTTCGCCATCACTCTGACCAACCTGACTAAGCTCCCCATTTTCGTTGACGAAGCCATTTACCTCAGGTGGGCCCAGATAGCCTGGCACGACGCCTCCTGGCGCTTTATCAGTCTGACCGATGGCAAACAACCTCTATACACCTGGTTTGTCATTCCTTTTATGAAACTGATTTCTGATCCACTCGCCGCTGGTCGCACCGCCTCTGTCGTGACTGGGCTCTTTACCGTTCTTGGTATGGGATACCTCGGTTGGCTTATCGAAGGCAAAAAAACTGCCCTGATGGCTATGATCCTTGCTATGTTCTCCCCCTACCTCTTTTTCTATTACCGCTTTGGTGTTATGGAGTCCATGCTGGTAGCGGGCTCTATCTGGGTCTGCAATTTCTCGATCCTTCTCGCTCGCTCGCGCCGCCTTGACATCGCCATGATCCTAGGGATGACTACTGGAGCTACTATTCTGACCAAATCTTCTGGGACGTTTTTTCTCCTCTTAATTCCAGCCGCATATCTGCTAGATTTCAATTACAACAAAGTTTTTACCAAATCCACCTATAAATATCTTGGTTTAGTTTTGGTATCCTGGGCGATTGCTGGCGTGATGTACAACGTCCAGCGATTATCTCCTTGGATGCACATGATCGGTCAGAAAAATGCCTTCTTTATCGTGGCCTACAGCGAAATATTTCAAGAATTTGGCCGTTTGTCCAACAACTTTTTTGACGTCTGGAGATGGCAAATCTCTTACACTACCATTCCAATACTTTTGGTTTCGCTCTCCGGTTTATACATCATGTCAAAGAAAAACTGGCGCACATCCCTATTTCTTTGCGCTTGGTTATTTGCTCCGATGTTGGGCACTATCCTCCTCGCTAGACTTTTTGCCCCTCGCTATATCATCTTTGTGACACCATTTATCCTCCTCTTTGCCGCCTACGCTCTCTCAACTATCAAATCTTTTAAACTTCGCTTTGTCTCCCTGATCCTCCTTACCTTATTACCTATTTACCTCATTACCCGATTGCTCCTTGACCCCATCCACTTTCCCTATACAAGTGTTGATGAAGGTTATGTCAACGGTTGGTCAGCCGGCAACGGTACCAAGCAAATCGCGGACTGGGCGGTAAATCGGGTCAACTCCAAGGGCATTCCTATGACCATTTTTACCGAGGGCACCTTTGGTATTCTCCCCCACGGCCTGGAGCTCTACGCCGATGGTAGAACGACCAAACTTACGATCACCGGGTTATACCCGATAATCGATATCCCTCCTAGTCATGCCCTCGAATCAGTTAAAACCAATCCAGAAACCTATATTATTCTCAACAACAGCTATAAAAAAGACGTGCCACCAGGATTAGAACTTATCGCGAGTTATCCCAAACTACGTGACAATCCG
>PFEE01000023.1:2577-2726 GCA_002793745.1 Candidatus Roizmanbacteria bacterium CG10_big_fil_rev_8_21_14_0_10_45_7
GATACTATCAACTCCGGCCAGTTCCCCCCCATCTGGGCAGAGGGGATCAACAATGGTTATGGCTATCCGCTCTTTCACTTTTATGCGCCGCTTTTTCATATCCTCGCTTACACTGTTCACTTGTTTGGTTTTAGTCTCATCTCCTCACT
>PFEE01000023.1:2752-2894 GCA_002793745.1 Candidatus Roizmanbacteria bacterium CG10_big_fil_rev_8_21_14_0_10_45_7
TTATGGGAGCTTGGGGGATGATGAAATGGGCAGGTATGGTGGGTGCGGTAGCCTTTATTCTCTCTCCTTATGGGGCTCTCAATCTCTATGTCCGAGGGGCATACTCGGAATATCTGGCTCTGATGATCTTACCCTGGGTCTT
>PFEE01000023.1:2901-3610 GCA_002793745.1 Candidatus Roizmanbacteria bacterium CG10_big_fil_rev_8_21_14_0_10_45_7
CTTGAGCGTCTGATCACTCGTAAACAGGTAATTTTTGCCACCTGCGCTCTCTCGCTCTTTTTCTTAAGTCACAATCTCGTTCCACTTCTCGCCACTCCCTTTATCCTGGTATGGGCATTCTTTAATAATAAATCTCATCTCAAAAACTTACTCATCACTGTCATTCTCTCATTTGGTTTGACAGCCTGGTTTTTGTTGCCAGTCTTATTTGAGCGTGGCTTTACCCAGACCGACGCCATCGCCAAAACAACGAGCTATGCGCTCCACTTCGTCAATCCTTCACAAATCTGGAATAGCACTTGGGGATTTGGTGGCTCTGCTCCTGGCATAGAGGATGGCATATCGTTCAAACTCGGCAAGCTCCAACTCCTCCTCGCCGGACTCGGTGTCGTGATCGCCTACAAACAGCGCGCTCGTAAAGCTATCCTTATTGCTGGTGCGACGATTTTTTATATTTTTCTCGCAACGTCGCTGAGCCGTTTCCTCTGGGACGCTCTCCCTGTTTTACAAATGGTACAGTTCCCCTGGCGTAGCCTCGGGTTAGTGAGCGTGTTAATGGGTTGGATCGCAGGTTATGTGGTGGGTAATATTCACTGGCGCCCCCTGCGTCTAGGCTTGAGCATCATTATTATTGGTGCTTTACTCGCGCTCAATCTCAAATATTTTAAGCCCCAAACCCTGATCTCTCCCCCTAGTCCTGAGCGTGACA
>PFEE01000023.1:3677-3829 GCA_002793745.1 Candidatus Roizmanbacteria bacterium CG10_big_fil_rev_8_21_14_0_10_45_7
CCTTGAGCGCGCCTATTATCCGACCTGGAAAGTGCTCGTTGACGGTCGCTCAGTTCCCACTTCAGCCAATGAAAGTGGCATTTTGACCTATGAGAACCCCACTAATTCTCAAAACGTCCAACTGATTCAGTCTCACACTCCTCTCGAAAAAT
>PFEE01000068.1:0-416 GCA_002793745.1 Candidatus Roizmanbacteria bacterium CG10_big_fil_rev_8_21_14_0_10_45_7
GGAACCTATTTGTTCCATAAACGCCCTAAGGATTTATTTGGTTTTAAGAATGCCATTGCGCAGGTGCGCAGCATAATTTTTCGTCCCAAATTATTACCAGCATGGACCCTTATTGTCACTGCAGTCCTGATATTGGGAGTGGCGTCATATGCTATGGTGCAAAACGGAGTACTTTTGTCAGAAGCAATCGGCGTGTCGCCCTTTTTGGTCGGTCTATTTTTGCTGGCGCCGGGTAGTGCGTTACCGGAGTTGTTTATTGCATTAGTAGCCATTCAGAAACGCCAGATCGATGTATTGTACGGTGATATTTTTGCCTCGCTCATCGTAAACGCCAACCTGGTAGTGGGCCTGATTGCGCTGATTCAGCCAATACGCGTCATAGCCATACCTCATTACCTTATGGCCATTGTGTTTTT
>PFEE01000068.1:585-3878 GCA_002793745.1 Candidatus Roizmanbacteria bacterium CG10_big_fil_rev_8_21_14_0_10_45_7
TAGTATGTCCATTATGATTAAGAGGTATGAGTTTGTGTTTGTGCTTCCCGGAAAGCTTGAAAAAGAAACCCTGGATGAAGAAAAAAAGAAGCTGCGCGATCTTTTGACTGCTCACAAGGCAGCCGTGAAAGAAGAGGTTGATTGGGGCAAGAAGCAACTCGCGTATTCGATCAAACATGAACAAACAGGCTACTATTCTATATGGACCGTTGAAACGGCCACTTCTGCTTTGCGTGAAATTATTCGTATTATGAATTTCCAGGATAGTGTATTGCGTTACGCGCTGTTACAAATTTAATACCATGTAAAACAATGGCATCACGATCACTTAATAAAGCAACACTAATTGGGAACTTAACGAGAGACCCCGAAGTACGGTATACCCCCCAAGGAACGGCAGTTGCGCAATTTGGCGTAGCCACCAACCGTGATTGGGTTACAGCACAAGGCGAGAAAAAAGAAGAAGTACAGTATCACCGCATTGTTGCCTGGAGCAAACTGGCAGAGCTGTGCAAACAGTTGCTGGTCAAGGGAAGCAAAGTCTATGTCGAGGGACGCATTGTATATCGCCAGTTTGACGGAAAAGACGGCGTACAACGCAATATCACTGAAATCGTTATGGATAATATGATTGTACTGTCACCCGGAAAAGGACGGGGAACAGCCATGAGCCAGGACGAAAGCATTAGCCACTCATCAGACAGCGCCGAAGAAACACCTGAAGAGGATACGGATAAAAAAGGCGGTAATAAACAGGAATCAGTTGATGATTCAGAAATTCCATTTTAACGCATATGGCATCATGTTATTTTTGCACACAAAATGTTGAACCTTCGTACAAAGAATACGAAGCGTTAAAGAAATTTCTGTCGTATCGCGGCAAAATAGTCTCGTCCGAAAAGTCGAGAGTATGCGCGCTTCATCAACGGAAACTTGCCCGTGCCATCAAACAGGCACGCCAAATGGCACTACTGCCCTATGTCGTCTACGAGGAATAATCGTGATAGATTAGGGGTACAAACGTATGGTTAAGAAACAAGCCTCATCATTTGTATGCTCAAACTGCGGTGGTAATTTTGAACAGTGGTTTGGCCGGTGTCCTGATTGCGGGCAATGGAATACCCTTAAATCATTTAATGCTCCGGTCCCTGGAAATAATCCGAGTGGACTTGATACCTCAGTATCACCATCACGATTTATTTCGTTACAGGAAGCCGGAAAGGGAAGTATTACGCGCATTTCAAGCGGATCAAAAGAAATTGATCGGGTGCTGGGAGGTGGTTTTGCACGGGGGTCGGTTGTGTTGGTATCTGGAGAACCGGGTATTGGAAAATCAACGCTGCTGCTGTCTATTCTTGGATCATTGTCAAAAAACAGCGTAGCGGTTGCATACGCATCAGCAGAGGAGGATGGTGTTCATGTTGCTCTGCGCGCCAAACGTCTTAAGCTATCGATGCAATCCATGTTGTTTTCGTCCGATAACCAGATTGACGCGCTTATCCAAGGATTGCAGCTGGCCCACAAAACAACTCCCTTGGGAGTGGTGGTATTTGACTCGCTTCAAACCCTGTACGCATCAGGGACTGACACCACGTCGGGCTCGCTGAGCCAATCAAAAGAAGTGTTGACCCGCATCATTAATTTTGCAAAAGAAGAGCAGATAACCTGTATTGTGGTGGGACATGTTACTAAAGAAGGCGACATTGCTGGACCCAAATTCTTGGAGCACATGGTTGACACCGTTTTGTTTATTGAGGGCGAATCGCGCTCTCATTTGCGCATACTGCGTTCACTGAAAAACCGTTTTGGATCAACCCAGGAAACCGGATTCTTTGAATTGGGGGAGGAGGGTATCCATGAAGTTGCCAATCCGAGCGAATATTTTTTGGATTGGGGCGAAGGTGGACCCTCCTCCGTCAAGACTACGGCGGGCGAAGCTGGACGGACGGCGGTTGGCGTGCGTGAAGGACCGCGAATTGTATTTGCCACCATTGAAGCGTTGGCAGTAACGTCACATCTTGCATTTCCCAAACGCGTAGGCAAGGGGGTTGATACCAAACGACTGGAAGTTATTCTGGCTATTTTGAAAAAACATCTGGGACTGGTCATTGACTCATTTGATGTTTATGTGAACGTTTCTGGGGGACTGACGGTGCGCGATCCGCTGGCAGACCTGGGAATAGCCGCGGCTGTGTATAGCGCCATAAAAGGGTATTGCTTTCCTGAGCGTTCATTATTCCTTGGCGAAGTGGGGCTTCTGGGCGCGTTGCGCAAGTCAAGGGACAGCGATTCCATTGTTAAAGAAGCCCGGCGTTTGGGCTTCACTACCTTCTATACTCCCCGCGAAATAGCTCATATTCGGCTACTCAAGACCTTCTCGTAAGCAAACGTGGTATACTACTATCCATGAATAAAGAGGTAGGGATTGCGATCCTTATTGGTATTATATTGGGAATCGGCGGGGCTGTATACATTAATCGAGAGTCAATCGGCGGGGGCGCTAAAAATACGTTGCCGTCAATGGATACTATTGAGATTAGTCAGCTTCCCAGTCCCAAGATACAGATTTTGGCAAAGATAGACGGTTTACCCAATGCCCTATCGGTGTACACCAAGCCGTCACTGGCCTTGTCGGTTACTCCGACTGAGGATGTGGTTATGGTATTTCATTCTTTAGTAAGCAGTGAAGTAGCAGCAAGCGGTAAGGCATTTATACAGAAAGTGCCGCTCAAAGCTGGCTATAACGAATTGGTGATAGGCCAATTGGGAAAGAAAAATGACAATACCACAACCTCACGATTTTTTTATCTGCCGCAGGATCGCGTTGCCAGCGCTGCAAGCATACTTGATGAAAGCAATAAAGATGCAACATCTGAGGCAGACGCAGTAAAACAAAAGTTGGAGAAACAGGTGTTGGAATTGCGCTATAACGCCAAAAAAGCTTTGTTTGGTACCGTCACTGCCATTACCCCTTCGCAAGTAACCCTCACGGTTGATGGAGCTAGGAAAACGGTAAAGCTTGAGCCGGAAGTAACCCGGTTCCATGATGTTGATTCCGATGGCGTGGTAGAGGATATCGAAGTAACTGATATCAAAGCCGGTGACGCAGTCACGGTATTTATCAGCGTACTGGCTAATGAAGAAAAAAGCTATACTGTATACTACGAACCCCAACAGCGGCTCGTGGTGGGTAAAATTGCCGAGGTGTTGGCGTCAGACTATTCGTTATCGGTGGTAGGACTCAATAAATCAACTACATCATATGATGTAGAATCAAGCACCCTGCAGCAGAT
>PFEE01000068.1:3924-4066 GCA_002793745.1 Candidatus Roizmanbacteria bacterium CG10_big_fil_rev_8_21_14_0_10_45_7
CTTACCGTAGGAACACACCTCTATGCGGTGGTTGACGGCATTGAAAAGGGCACGTCTTTAAGTCGGTATCTCGCCATTCCACACGTGCTATAATGATTTGAAATGGCATTGCAAATTTTTATTCCTACCACCTATATACCCA
>PFEE01000038.1 GCA_002793745.1 Candidatus Roizmanbacteria bacterium CG10_big_fil_rev_8_21_14_0_10_45_7
TCTCCCAGAGGACTGGCTGCTGCTGGTCGTGCCACTTCCACTGATCAGGAAGGACGGTCTGCTTGGCAGAGGCGTACCTGACGCCACCATAGTTTGCGGGCACATTGCCGCAGCCAATGCAGATAGTCAGGAACATGACCAACACGATGGACAAAACGGTCTTCATGGCGTACTCCTTCGGAAAAAGGTGATTTGGTGGTTCTCTTCATCGCCTGTGTGAAAGACACGATCGGCCCAGCCATACATGACAGCTAGGGTGTCTCTATTTAGCCAAAAGTATTGAGCCTGGCTGCTAGCTCTTACTCCATTAACCCTGATGATTTTTTGTTCCTCGGGTGCCTGGAACTCCAAGATATCACCAGAGCTAGATGGTAGTATCAACAAAGTCTCTCCAGAATAGAACACTCCTTGGAGAGTTGTGCCCAGAGGGCTCTCTTGTTTGCTAGTAGGCCCACGGATGTTCTCTATCACACTTCCGTTAAGGCTAAAAACGGTTACAGAGTAGTCATAGTCAGTCATGACTGCTACTTTACCGTTGTTGTAAGTCCACGAATTGCGGTAGAACCAAATAGGAAAATCTTCTCCAGTGACTCGTTCTGTATCCAGGAGATTATCTTCTATGTGCCCAGTGCTGTCTATGAGCGATAGGGCATTAAAATAGAGCCCGTCCTTGGTGTAGATTGTATTGGCCAAAAAATGTTTATTTTGGTCAACATAGACCATATTCCTAGCAAAAAAACTTCTATCTATTACCACAGGGGCTCTAGGTTGTTGTTTTTTTTCTAAATCAGTATAAATCAGAGTGGGCGGCAGTGCTTTGAGCATTACTAGTCCAATCTGATCTTTGACCAGAGAGTTTGGTTGGTAGCATTCGCCAGGGCCTTCTCCTTCTACTACATACTCTTGCCAAGAGCCATTGGAAGATAGCTCAATGACAGTACTCAAACCGGAATCAAGAATATAGTAGTTTTGGCCTACCATAATCACCTGACTACCGATGTGCAGTAGCTCTTCGTCGTCGTCGCCATAAGTGAATTGTTCTTCGAAATGCCAGTTTTCTATGGCGTAGGAACTTGGTTTGGCAACAAACAGGCCAAGAACCATCAGTAGACACAACATTATCAATTCCTTTCGTTTATGGCCACATGGGCCATATTTTATAGTCACGCCTTACTTTGTTTTGGCGTAAGTAACTAGGGGGGGGTATTTTGATGTCAGAGAACTATTAATATATTATTAAAGTACATATATTATATTTTGTCAATTTATATAAGATTAAAAATGAAAGAGGCTCGCCACACAATCAGGGGGATTGTTGTAGTGACGAGCCTTAGTCTGCTGTGATAGCAGGGATGACTAGTTAGGAATTATATCAGCACTTGATACCGATAAAACTCTCGGCACATTCTACTACTTCCCAAATGTTGAAAGGCTTGGATATATAGTGGGCGCCATAGATTTCGATCATCTGGAGACGATCGATATTTCCACTCACGTGGCTCATGGCGATAATCGGGATATCCTTGGTCAAACGAATCTGCTTGAGCAGCTTCATGATTTTTTCACCATCGATATTGAGAAAATCGATGATGAAGAGATCGGGTGCTTTGACAGTAGCATGACCGTCTATGATCTGGGGTTGGAGGATTTTATTCAGTAAATGTACTGGGTCGGTGATCAGTTGCGTTACAGGCTGACCTTCTATGGTTTCAGTGGCTGTGTTGGTGATGACCTCGTGTCCTTCCCCGGTCAGTGCGTAGTAGAGGCTGCGAAGAGTGGAATATTCAGTATCGAATAGAGCTATACGTGACATCTCTACAACCTCCGTGTTTTTTTGTTCTGGGCCCCATGCCATTGATTGTTCTGGGACCCAGAAACTTGAGGGGTGTCAGCGACGCTGAAGCTGCAGAGCAGCCTTCTTGTGCCGCATGATAGTCAGAAGTCCGAAGAACAGGACGAAGGTGAGCATCCAGTGCTCGACGAATATCCCAGCCTCCAGACTGACTCCGGTTGCAATGCCCAGACCAATGGTCAAGGCATTGCCCTTCTGCGCCCAGATGCCGAAGTAGGCACCCATGATGCAGAAGATAATGTTTATGAAGGGATTGGGCATGGCTGACCTCTTACTTGCAGTTTAGGTTTGTGTTGACTAGTGGAGGAATTCCACTAGTCAAACAACATGTTGTCGGCGCCAGCCGAAGCCAAACCGCCGACTACACCGCCAACCACAGCTGCACCAGGGCCACTCCAACCAGTACCAGCGCCAGCTAGACCACCACAGGTGCCGTCGACCACTACGCTGACTGCGAAGCGCAGGAAGTTTTTCCAGCTTTTCTCCATGGGTACGTAGGGGTTGTGGTACTTGGGCGGAGTGGCGCCACGGTAGTTGTCCCAGAAATCAGCCGATGAGAGTGCAATGTCCACTACCGATTCGAGCATCGAACCGGCCTGGGGAGCACCGTAGAGACGGCAGTGATTCTGGTAGACAGTTTCGGCATTCTTCATCTTGGCCTCGGAAGCGAAGCGATCCCACCACAGGTATTCGTCCTGGTTGAGGGTCTGGCGAACCAGCTGGATCGGATCCTGGGTAGCCTTCTGACGACCTTCGTTGATGGCGGCCAGGAGGACCTCGTCGGCCGGCGGAGTAATGCCGTGTTTGGCACAGATACGCTTGGCCGTCTCGATGGCGATATGATCAGTATCCAGGTTCTTCTCAGTGGTCGTGTAGGATTTGTCGCTGTAGAGTTCTGAGAGGAACTCGGTGTGAATCTGGCCGGCCGTCACGTTCTGTTCGGGCTGGCCGTTGATGTTGGGCACGTTGGTGATGTTGTCGGTGTCACTACAGGCACCCAGAGCCAAAATGGCCAGGATGCAGATGTTCAGAAATGCGTACTTCTTCATTGTCTTCCCTCCTGTCGGGATGGTGATGTCTACTGGCACCATGCTAGTAGACTGTGGGGTGGGGACTCGCCAATCGCTGGGGGGAGTAGCACCTTGACGAGCCCCCGGTTGGCCACTACAAGTAGTGGCACAGTGGGTTAGTCGTTTTTATGGTTGACTACTTACGCAGCCACCAGAACAGATCGATCAGGGCCAGGCCCATCACGAAGTACATGTCATGCATTTGCACCTCCTCTCAGTGGGTTAGAGTATTCCCCCCAGCTTGCCAGAGAAGCGGTGCAATCAGTAGTTGGTAATCACCAACTACATTTTCAGATGGTCGAGAATCACGACCTAGTCAAACACCACTCCAGACTCGAACTGCCGAGGGTCACTGGTGTGGCTTCTCATGACCGGATCCTGAGCAAAAGCCAGGAAACGGACAATATTGATAGGCCATTCGACGCAGAAAGCGTTGTAGGTGGCCATCAGTCGCTGGAGTTTGGTGTTGTTTCTGGCGTGGTGATCGCTCATCACGATTACCTGGATGTTGTTCTTGGGGAAGGGAGTATTGAGGATCTGGAGAAAGCGTTCACTGTCGATATCCAGACACTCAACGAGCAGAGCATCGGGCAGATCACCATTCCAGGTAGTCCACAGCTTGTTGACGCCGATGGTAGAGGACAACTCACGAGAGCTCAATTCCGTGGAGCTCAGGCAGTCCATGTTGCTAGCCACATCATGGCCAGCGGCCTCCAGCTCTCGGGTGAGCTGGCGGATACGATCGACTTTACAGTCAAAGATGAAAACACGCGCCATTTCAGGCACCTCCTTTTGGGGTAACACAAAACACCTCAGGAGAGGCGTTTTTACTAATCACTAAACAGCATCAAAATGTCGGTT
>PFEE01000018.1:0-3749 GCA_002793745.1 Candidatus Roizmanbacteria bacterium CG10_big_fil_rev_8_21_14_0_10_45_7
ACCGGTATCTAAAACTGCTACTTTAACCGAGTTTCCCGTTGTTATATTCCAGGCTGTTTCCGCATCAATGTCTGCATCCTCGGTGCCTGTTTTACTAACTATAATTTGACCGGTGTTTTCAAGACCCCATTGTTTTCCTGCGTAAAAAGTGTCGTTAGGAGAGTCTGTTGCATAGGCAAGATAATCCAATTCTGCATATTCAATATTTGGATTCTTAGATAGCGCAGCAACTATTTTTTCCTCTTGTAACTCTGGTACTTTTAAGACAAGAGTATCTAAAGCGTTGATTTTACTGGAAACTTTTGCGTTATTACGCTTAACTTCCGCGTCAATATTACTTTGAGAAGTGCCTGGCTTAAATTTAACCAGAACATTTCCTGGTACATGGTCTTGATTCCCTTGTGCAATTACAGAAGTGTTTTGGCTGCTAAAGAATAATACAACACCAATGAGAAACAGGAGAGTAAATAAGGAATAAATTATCTTTTTCATCTTAATAGTTCAGTACTACTTATTTTATACCAAATTTATTCTCAATAGTGCAATCTGTATTTTCTATGTAAGGTATAATTCTCGCAGTCAAGGTTGGATACCAATTAAATGCCAGTTTATATTTACATGAAAATTCTTATCATTGAAGACGATCAAACATTAGCCAAAAATTTAAAACGAGTGCTTGTCAAAGATGGTTTTGCCGTTGACATCTCAAGTACATGGGAGGACGGGTTGGCACAAACCGAAATTAATGAGTATGACTGCGTCGTTTTAGATATTAACCTGCCTGATGGAAGCGGTTTCGATCTTCTTTCCTCATTAAGAGAAACCGAGAATAAAACCCCTGTCGTTATTGTAACTGCCAGAGGGCAGGTAGAGGACCGGATTAAAGGTTTAAATCTTGGCGCAGACGATTATGTTCCAAAACCTGTAGATTCAAGCGAACTGATTGCTCGCATTAGGTCCGTTATTAGGAGAAACACCCAAAGCCCATTGCCGGTGCTTGTTATTTCTGATTTAGTGGTAAAACCAGCGGAACATGTAGCGGCCGTTAGCAATTGTAATCTCGACTTAACCGCTAAGGAATTTGCAGTACTCGAATATCTGGCTCAACATAGCGGACAAATTATTACGAGAACAATGCTGATGGAACATATTTGGGGAAGCGATTTTGAAACGTTCTCCAATGTTATTGATGTTTATATTCGTAATCTTCGGAGAAAGTTAGAGAAACATTCAAAAAATAATCTGATTAAAACTATTCGAGGTAAAGGATACATCTTGGGCAGGTATGAAAAATAAACTCATACAGGAAATTACCAGTACGTTACGGGGACGGTTGTCCTTATGGTATCTGACTTCTATAGGATTGATTATCTTGCTGTTTTTAACGGCCGTAAGCGGATTAATCTGGATAACCCTTCAAGATCAAATTGACCATCATGTACATATTGCAGTGAACGAGGCAAAGCAAGTAGTCGAAAACTACTGGGGTGAGGAACGAGATGGACTCATTAAAAATTTAGTTAGCGCGAAAGGAATGACAGTGGTCGTACTTTCACCTGACGGGTCGCCAATATTGGAAACAAACAGTCCCGATGTCGCACTGGTTACCGAGCATCAACTTCAAAAGTTACTCACTTTTAGCAGTTTATATGACGCAAGCCCCACTCATTTTACGGAAAACAATATTCGTTTTGCTGCCATGCCAGCACAAGTCAGTGCCGGTAAGGGCATTGTAGCCGTAGGGTATTCAACCCAAATTCTCTATGCAACATTGTATAGAATGTTGCTGGTAGTTGCTGGAATCGTATTTTTTGTAATACTGCCCATTGCCTATGTAGGGTATAAACTCTTAAACAAACAGCTTAAACCTTTAGAAAGCATTACTGTCCAGGCAAAAGCTATAACCGTCTCATCGCTTGGAAAGCGAATTACCATAGCTTCTCCCACCCAAGAGCTAAAAACAATCCAAGAAGCACTCAATACCATGCTAACACAACTCGAACATATTTTTACCGGTGAGAGACAATTCTTCTCGGACGCAGCGCATACTCTTAAGACACCATTGGCGGTACTTAGATCACAAACAGAGAACGCAAATCTAGTACAAAAGGTGAGGGAAGACATGCTAAAGACTATTGATAAGGCTAATGACACCATTCAGGATTTGTTATTTTTATCAAGAATCAACGGTACTGTGCGTACAGTAGAAAGGGTTTCCTTGACAGACATTATGTCTGACCTGATTGAGTTGGCAAGCACGCTCGGCGAAGAAAAAAAATTAACCATATCAGCAGATATTCAAAAAGAAGTGTATGTCAAAACGGATAAAAAACTACTCCAGCGGGCATTAAGTAATGTTGTTTTTAACGCAATTAGCTACAATAGGCAACAAGGATCAATCAACCTTACACTTAAAGAGAAACACCATTTTATTACGGTAATTGTTAAGGATACTGGTATTGGTATATCCAGGCATGACTTGTCTCAAATTTTTTCCCGCTTTTACAGGGGAAATCATGCTGAAGGTGGAGGTTCGGGGCTGGGATTAGCTATTTCGAAAGCTGCCGTTGAAAGCTTGGGCGGAAAAATCTCTATTTTTTCATCGGTAAACAAGGGCACAACAGTTTCCGTCACCTTCTCCTAAATTATTTCATCTTCGCTTCATCTTGGTGTTGGTAATCTTCATGCATGATAAAAAAGAAAAGTGAGAAAATTAGTTTTTGGAAAGGAGCGGCCCTTTTACTTTTTGCCACTATTTTTTTGACACAGGTATTTGAGATTTCGATTACGCCCAAACTTTCATTGCTAAAAAACCAGTTTTTAGGCAAACAACAGACCACGACTGTACAAGATCCAATCAGAACCGGCAGTATTGACACAACAGTACTCGCCAAAGCCGTACTACCCGATCAAGGTGTAGTTCTTCCGATTACCTGGGGAGATTTAGGACAGAGGATGATAGCCGATGGAGTAATAGATGAAGCCAAATTTAGAGCTCTGTTTGAAGGCGGTTTAACCAACGTAGAGGAACAAATGTTGGCCGGCAACAGTAACCAACGCATTGTAATGAACCAACAAAATAGCCGTTATCTGCTTGATCTTTTATGGGCCTTCGGACTTTCAAATAAAAATGATATTTTAGATCAGGGTGAAATGACCGATAAGGAGTACGGCGGAGCGGGCAATTTTGCGTCTACCGGAGGCTGGTCTTTGGCTCGCGGTACGGCTATGGACCATTATAGTCAACATGCCTATGTAGTATTGACAGCAGAACAACAAGCGTTGGTTGACAAGGTATCCCGAGGCATTTATCGTCCCTGCTGCGGTAACTCCACTCACTTTCCCGACTGCAATCACGGTATGGCTATGCTCGGACTCCTTGAACTTCTAGCCAAAAACGGTGCTCGTGAACAAGAAATGTATGCCGTTGCCCTAAAAGTAAACTCGTTTTGGTTTCCACAGACCTATATTGACTTAGCAACGTACTTTAAAGAACAGGGTAAGAATTGGAATCAGGTGGACGCTAAAACAGTACTTGGTAAAGAATACTCCAGCGCACAAGGCTATCAAAAAACTCGTCAGCAGATTAAAAGTCTACCCAAACCTGCCTCAGGTGGTGGTGGATGCGGTGCATAAACGCCATGAAAAAGAAACTCAATCTTTCACCACGAAAACTTTTCTGGCAACTGGCGACGCTCTTGGGGCTTGTTGTTCTTTTTTCCAGTCCATTACAGGCTGCGCTGCAAAGG
>PFEE01000018.1:3779-5473 GCA_002793745.1 Candidatus Roizmanbacteria bacterium CG10_big_fil_rev_8_21_14_0_10_45_7
CCCTGTTGCGGCAAACCTCTGGATAAAGAAAAACCATGCTGTGGAGCCATGACGCAAATGATTGATTTTATTGATCAGAAAGTAAGTACCGGAGCCGACAAAGATGCAGTAATCCTGGCCACAGCTCAGGAATTTGGGTTGGAACGACTAGCAAATGAATCGGACCGCAGTAGCCTGCGGGAGAAGCTACTAGCCAATGCCCCCAAAGACGCGCCCAAAATCACGACTGCGGAAACCAAGAAGGATTTGGGTGTCGTTACTATAAAAAAGGGCGTGGTAACTACTGAGTTTGTGATTAAAAACGAAGGTAAGTCTGACTTGGTCGTTGATAAACTCTCCTCATCGTGCGGCTGTACCTCTGCAAGCTTAGTGTATCACGGCACAGAGGGCCCCCAGTTCTATATGGCCGGCCATGGACAGGCAGAGCCTGATCCAAACTGGAAGGTGTCAATAGCCCCGGGTGATAAAGCCAAAATTAAAGTTTACTATGACCCAACTGTCCACCCAGATCTGACTGGCCCCGTTACTCGTGAGGTATCAATTCATTCCAATGACCCCGTTGATTTTGAAACAACATTAACCATTACCTTAAATCAGGAGAACTAACCATGAGCCACCAAAGAGAGGGTTTTGATAGGTTTATCGTAGGAACGGTAATAATAACAGTTTTGCTGCTCGGTATAGCCGTTTTTTTGGGTTCAAAAATGGGCGCTGCACCACAGATTACCGTTGATTCTCTCGTTGCTTTGTCAATAAAGTCAAGCAGTTTTGATTGGGAAACTATTGATTATGACGAGGGAATAGTATCTAAAACTTTTCCCATCAAAAACACGGGCAGTTCGGTTCTAAAATTATATAACGTTGAAACCTCATGTATGTGTACAACTGCTCAAATTAAGACTCCGGAAGTTACGTCTAAAAAATTCAAAATGCACGAAACGTCGGCAAATATTATTGAAGTCAGGCCTGGGGAAACAGCTAAACTTATCGTTGAGTTTGACCCGGCATTCCATGGTCCCAGTGGAGTAGGTCCCATTAACCGAATTATCACTATGAGTACCAACGATGTCAAAAATCCTACATTAACATTCACGGTAAGTGGAAATGTGGTTAAAAAATAATATTTTTATTGTAGTAATGATCTTACTTGGGATTTGGTTGGTATCGTTTATTAACCAATCTCCGATAGAAAAAAAATCTGTGGTACACCCTGTCTCTCCGCAAGAATTTGCAGTATTAGCTAAGGATAAAGCCGCTTTTGTACTTGATGTGCATACTCCAGCACAAACCCATATACCCGGAACCGATGCATTTATTGCGTATAATAAGATTAAAGAAAATAAAGCAAAACTGCCTATTGATAAGTCAACCCCAATTTTAGTCTATTGCCGATCCGGAAGCATGAGCTCCAAAGCCTCTGCCGAGATTGCCGATTTGGGTTATACGGCTGTATATGACCTTAAAGGCGGGACAAACGCCTATAAAGAAAGCAATGTTAGCGTATCATTAACGCCTGATACCAAATCATTGGGAACCGTGGTGTATGGAGATATAGTAACAACAACGTACACGCTCACCAACTACACGCCGCTTCCTTTAAAGATCACCCGTGTTTCAACTTCCTGTGGCTGTACCAAGGCAAGTGTAAAAAATAAAGAACTGGCTGGCTATGCAAGCACTACTGTTACGGTATC
>PFEE01000019.1 GCA_002793745.1 Candidatus Roizmanbacteria bacterium CG10_big_fil_rev_8_21_14_0_10_45_7
TTTTGCCAATGAGAAAATATGCTGTCCTCATAGTGTAAGCCTCTCTTTTCCAGTGCGCCGCCAAACTCGGTAAGTGTTTCAAATTCAGATTTAAGTCGATATTTCTTGAATAACGAGGCAAAGGTTGCTACAGACGGCATTGCCTGTGAGTATACCATGTGTTGTGTCAGGAAACTTGACAAAAATGTCATGTAGGTTTTAATCAACATGTCTTATAGTAGGCCTAAATGCTAGAAATCTACTATTACATCCCTAATCAAGAATCCGTAAGTGTAAAAATACAGATAGACAAAAAGCACCCGCATATCGTACCAACCGATGGAGTTGTTAGTGCACAATCAACCTCAAATAAAATACAATTTAAAGTCAACTCATTGTATATGGCTAATAATATTTTTGTTCAACTACCCAATTTTCAATTGTTACAACTTGCTCACTGCGCGTTTCGTCAAGAAATGTGTATATATGCCTCTATAAATCTAAGAAAAAAAAATCAAGTGGTAATTTGCTATATAGACTCTCCATTGAACGCTGAAAAACTGCTCCAATATATAGGATGCAAAAAATTCTTTTCTTGGTATCCTAAGAGCACTTCTTAAATGATATATGAAAAAGCACTTGATGTAGAGAAACGAATTCGCAAGCTTATTCCCTTGCTTAACTTTACCCATATTGACCCTCTTCGCATACACTGCATCCGCAGCCAAAAAACCCATAATAGGGCCATTGCCCGCATATGGGGAATGGCAAAGTTGTTTAAGGAAGTAGCCGGCATTGATCCCCATTATATTATTGAGGTAATTAGCGAGCGGTATGACAAGCAATCAGAGCGCGAAAAAATTAAAACACTTATTCATGAGCTGATGCACATCCCCAAAACTTTTTCGGGAGCACTCCTCTCTCACCGCGGCCCTCATCACAAAATTAACGACCGGACTGTTGAGAAACTTTTGCGCGAAATTACGTAAATTGAATCTGCAATTCTGTGTCCAAAGCCTGTGCTAATCTTTTAAGAAAGCTCAATGAAGGAACTGTATTTGCTCGCTCTACACGAGAAATTACCGATTGTTTTGTCCCCATACGCTTTGCTATTTCAGCTTGTGTAAGCCCTCTCTCTATGCGGGCTTTTATCAAAGCTCTCGCAATTTGATACTCCGGTTCTATTTCCTTGAGCGCCTTTTGAAAACCTGGCTGTCGCAATAGTCTTCGCTTATAAATATCCCATGTCATTTCTTTTACCATAATTATCTCCTTTAAATAATTTATAACAATATTGCGATAATTGCAAATTAAATTATCTGCGTTTGGTATTCGGTAAGTCGCCTTTGAGCCTTAATGATTTCTCTTATCGGTGTTTTTTGCTGTTTTTTCTTAAATCCATTAAGCAAGATAACTTTTCTTTCAACTAAAATGGCATAAATAATTCTAGAGCTACCACCTCCTAAAATACGCAATTCCCACAAATTTGTTCCTGCTAATTTTTTTGCATGGGGCGCGGATAAACGAACACCATATTCTTTTAGTAGTTCAATTGAGCCAAATACTTTAGCTTGTACTTTCTCCTCGAGTCCGTCAATAAAATCTCCAATAGGTGTACTACCAGTCGGCCCTTGATAAAATATAATCCTCCATGGTTCTGGCATTATACAATGCTATATCCTATGGAGACGCCTTTACCACGGACTATAGTCTTCCCCTCAGCTTTTTCTCCATATCCCGTGGCAAAAACCATAATTGGGTATCGGTAATAATTTCCGTGGTGCGATGAGGATTCATAATCCATAACTGAATTTTTTTTAACATCATCTCAATCACGCCAATGTGTGTCGTTAATTTTTTTGATTTCTTTTTGACGGTAGGTATAGCGGCATTAGGAAAAAATGATGATACCCAGTTATTTTTTGCCATAAACTGTTCGTACGTATGATTTTTATTAACCATCGGTACGACCTGCAAAACCTCATGAGCAGTGTACAAGTTTCTTTTATATTTGGGCAATGCTAAGTCTGTTTCATCAAAAAAAAGATTAAGGCACACTTTATTGGGTGCGTGGATTACCCCTCTCTTTCGCTTTAAACCCATAACATAAGCCAGCAATACGGCGATAAAGCGAGACGTCCATAAATACCCTGATTTTGTTACCAAAAATAGGTCAATATCGTCATTAGGTTTGGCGTTTCCTACCGCTATACTACCCGATACAGCAACCATTTGTATACAAAAAATATAAGAAAGTAGACGAACGTAATTTTTGACTAGATTAACCTTTTTAGCAGCCTCTTTTACGCGCCTTTGACTCTTTAAAAAATAGGGCAATTTTTTATTACCAATCTCTTTTGTTAATAAACGTTCTAATTGGGCGCGGGATATTTTTTTTGGATAAAACGTATGGATTTGCTCTATGCTAGGAGCATACTGAAAAAAAGCAAAATACCTAAAAACATCCTCAAGTCCCCTGTTTTCCATGCACGTATTGTAGCATTGTGTTAAAATCACCCCATGGCAAATCTTATTGACCAACTTGAGCACTTAACCGAAGAAATACTTACCAAAGAAGAGCTTGCCGAGTTGCTTGCCAGCAAAAAAAAGCTTACCCATTACATAGGATTTGAAATATCGGGTCTGGTGCACATCGGGCACGTAAGCTCACTTAATGTGGTGAAGCCCCTGCAAGATCACGGCGCACAAAGCATTATCTGGCTTGCCGACTGGCACAGCTACATCAACAACAAGCTGGGGGGATCGTTTGAAAACATCCGCACAGCAGCAAAGTACTTTGAACACGCTATGCGTGCCGCACTGCTTTGCCACGGCGTTGACCACACAAAGGTACAGTTTTTACTGGCTAATGACACCTATACCATGAAATACTGGGAGCTGGTGATGGCCGTTGCAAAAAATACCACGTTATCCCGAACGAAACGAAGCCTTGATATTGCAGGAAGAACTGCGGGCGACAGTATTCCTACCGCCATCCTGTTTTACCCCTCAATGCAGGCAGCTGATATCTTCTTTTTGGGAGTCAATATTGCCCACGCCGGCATGGACCAGCGCAAAGCTCACATCGTGGCGCGAGATGCGAGACTGCCTGGATTCCAAAAACCCGTTTCCATTCATACCCATATCCTGCAGGGTTTGCAAAAACCAAGCATATGGCCCATTCCCGAGGGCGATCCGCTCCAAACCGCCATTGCCTTAAAAATGAGCAAAAGCAAGCCTGATTCAGCCATATTTATTCATGACGAGCCGGATGTCATTGCAAGCAAAATCAAAAAGGCTTTTTGTCCTCCCAAAGAAACAAAACACAACCCCATCATTGACTGGACTATTAACCTAATTCTGAAGCGGGACAAGACATTCACCATTGAACGTCCAGCGCAGTACGGCGGGACACTCGTGATTAACAACCCGCAACAGTTGATTGCCCTGTATGAGCAAGAGCAACTCTCGCCGGTTGACTTAAAAAATGGCGTTACACAATGGATACAGCATTTTCTTGAACCGGCCCGTGAGTATTTCAAAAGCGAAGACAAACAGAAACTACTTGAACAGATGCGTTCAATGGTCATTACTCGATGAAGCAACTATATGAAAAACGAATCGTAAACGTCCG
>PFEE01000034.1 GCA_002793745.1 Candidatus Roizmanbacteria bacterium CG10_big_fil_rev_8_21_14_0_10_45_7
TATTTTTACTGACACCTGCCTTTGATAGCTACAACTTATCCGGTAAATTAAATACGTACTATAACCCGCTGGGAGGCTCTGAATTATTTAATAAGTTTGATGGTATTGCGTTGCATTTGTATGGACGGATGAATTGTGCTGCAGGAACGGTAGCTGAGGCGGCAGATCAGTATATGCGGGGGGATTGGAGGGCAATTACCGCCGATCTGGCCTTAACGGGCAACAAGCCTATTTTTATTCCTGAAACCGGCATTGTATGCAATGAAGACGGCAGGGTGCAGTACCCGTATACCGAAGCCTACGCCAAAGTATTCGCAACGTATTTACAGTATGCGTTAACCAGTCAGGCATGGAATGATCCACGCATACAGGCGGCAACTATATTGATTTATAATCCGGAAAAATTTAGCGAACCCTCATGGCTTGACCAAACCGCATTAATTTCCCAATATTTTGGCCAGTATTTGAGCGCGTCTTCACTATTAGTGAGTTGGACTGGTACCATAGGTAGTACCATTATTGGAGTTAATGCCGACCGGCTGCTGGGCGACGCATATAAGCTGCAGCCGTGGCATGTTGAAAATCAGTATGAAATCTGCCGGGGAAATGATACCGCGTGCACCGGCAAGAAGATTGTGCAAGGCTCGGGGCATTTGGCTACAGCTAAGGTGCCAAAAGTTATTGAAGATAAACGGGTTGCCGCTGAATCCGAGCAATCGCTCTTAGCGGTTATTACCAATGAAGTTTCATCCTGGTTTGGACGGCTTATCCCTTGGGTGGGTAATAATGCGTCCGATCGTGAGTCGGGCTACGCCAACACCTTTAAGCCAAAATACATACAGGACAACGAAACGGGCGGTGGAGCAGAGGCAGGGTATGACCAAACTGAAGTAGAGGGTACCCATACCCGTATTGCGCAGCTTCTCTTGCCCTATGCAGCAAACCGGAATGTAGTTGCTCAGCCGGGCCAAGGAGGGCAGTTAGAGCCAACACCTACGCTATCCGAAAGTGCGGGCATTCCATTTTCCGGCCCAACGTATGCGCCGGGTGGCTCACCGGCAGAATATGCCTCGTTATTGCGTGAGCAAATAGGTAGCGGAGTGGGGTGGCGCGTCAATCCCTCCTGGACCAATGCGGTATATTCGGGGGTAAGGGGTACTGTCACCCGACTGTCATCGGCAGTGCAGCCGAGTGCCTATACCATCTTGTATGCGTCAACCACGCCATCTAGTAAAGAGTGGAAAACGTTGCAGTGTGTCGGATATGTGGCAGCAGTAGAAACGGTCGTGAATGGGTCATTTGAACAGCGCCATGCAAAAAATTATTGTTTGGAAAATGACCCACCGGCAGGCTTTGCACGCAGCACGTATGATTCAAAGTTAAGCGCCGCCCAGGTTGAAGTCAATGACTTGGTGGTATGGACTAAAGATCCCTATGGACACATTGCGATTGTGACTGATAAGCAATATGATCCCGACAGTGGACTGTGGACAATGGAGTTGCACGACGCAAATGCGGGCACAATTGGGGGTACCGTACAGAAGCGTTATCACAATCCGGCGCTATCAGTTTCGCAGGGGGGCATCTCCTGCTATTTGCGCAGATTATAAATAACAGTACTATTAGCTATATATGAATACTAGGATAAAAATATTTTTTGCAAGCGTCATCATACTGTTTGTGGTATTCATAATTGCCGTAATTATGATACTGCGAAGCAGTTCGCAGAGTCCTGTAGGTCCCGGATTGACTACGATACCTACACAGGCGATACCAACCTTATCCGGTGAAGTATCAGGATTGAGCATAATTCGGACAACCCCGGCACATAACGGTACTGATATCCCGCTTAAAACGACAACACTCACGATTGTAGTATCTCGATCACTGAAGAGCAATGAATCACTTGAAGCAACGGTACGGGAAAAGGGAACCGGCGGACAGATTGCTACTGAGGTACGTATGCAGGGTAAAACGGCTACCGTTACCTTGTTGCGGGTACTGGCTCCAAAAGAAGAATATCTGGTATCGTTATCAGTACTGCCCAGTGCCAGACTAGTGGGGAGTTTTCGGTTTACCACAGTAGATGCCCAACCACTAGATACCTATCCCTTTGGTTTGTTTGAAGAGCAGGATCGTAATACCCTGAAGGACCGTCCCGACATATACCTAGCTAACCAATTACCCTATAGCTCAGATGACTTTAGTATGACCGCAGAGCTTGAGCAGGGAAAGTTTACCTATGATGTTGAATCGCAAACGCTTGACGAGGATGCTCTTATTAAGGCAGTGAATATTTGGTTACTCAGTTTGGGGCTCAATGAGGGGCAGATTAGTGGGCTGCGGTTTAATTACACCGCTCGGTGAAGCTGCTTTGGTGGGCCGAGGCGTAGCCGGAGGTGCCGTAATAATACGTACGATTGGAGTTGGTGAAGGCAAGGCGGCAGTGTTTTGAGATTCAACCCACGTTCCGTAGCGAACACCCACCAGAAACGCAAGAATAACGGTAAACGAAAGTACGATAATAACAGCTTTTTGCATACCAAAACTATAGCATAGTGAGGAGTTTTAGTGCAGCTTTTTCTTTTCGGTGTGTTTGGTGCGTTTTTTGCACACGGGGCAGTATTTGTTAGCCGTTAATGCTTCCTGGGTGTTTTGTTTGTTGCGTTCAGTGGTGTAGTTATGGCGTTTGCATACCGAACATACCATGCCGAATTGTTGACGTTGTCCTTTTTTTGCCATGGTAGTTAGGTTATTTTAAGCTCTTTATTAACCAAAGACAGGGGAACGAAGGGAATAGCGATATTTTCATCAAATCGCTGACGGATAATTTTGTAGCATTTTGAGCACAACCCAACCCGCTTAACACCGCCATCAGCAAAGCGAACACGCATAGAATGAATGTTAGCTTTAAATTGACGTTTCGTCTTGATAGCAGAGTGTGAAACGCGGAATCCGGTGACTGACTTTTTTTGACAATAAAAACAACTAGCCATGGCACTCATGATATCAAAGACAGTCCTGAAAAGCAATCCGTGAGCCTTGGGAGGGAATTGGACCCTCGACCTTCCCCTTACCAAGGGGATGTTCTACCACTGAACTACCAAGGCGTACCCGATATTATAGCGTCTTGCGCTTTGGTATACTAGAGCTGATGTTAGATCTATTAGTCAAATCTCCTTCAGATTTTGTAATAGTTGCCTTAATTATGGTTATTTCCATTGCGGTACATGAGTTTAGTCATGCTTTTGCCGCCGATCGGTTGGGCGACCCCACGCCGCGCGCACAGGGGCGGCTTACCCTTAATCCGCTTTCCCATTTAGACCCGTTGGGCATAGTGCTTTTGCTTACCATAGGCTTTGGATGGGGAAAACCGGTGCAGTATGATCCGTATAATTTAACTAATCATAAGCGGGATAGTGCGCTGATTGCCCTAGCAGGCCCGTTGAGCAGTATCCTGTTTGCAGTTCTGGCAGCTGTCTTGATGTATGCACTCCCTGGAAGCGGTATGGGTGTGATACTGCGCTATGTGGTTGGATTAAATGTGATGTTGGCGGTGT
The DNA here is from genome assembly GCA_002793745.1 of Candidatus Roizmanbacteria bacterium CG10_big_fil_rev_8_21_14_0_10_45_7. Classification (GTDB taxonomy): domain Bacteria; phylum Patescibacteriota; class Microgenomatia; order UBA1406; family UBA1406; genus PFEE01. Next base: position 3,561 of record PFEE01000034.1, read on the forward strand.
TTAACTTGTTGCCGATTTATCCCCTTGATGGATTTAGAATAGTAGCA